>JBOHKZ010000467.1:0-4703 GCA_050729355.1 Phenylobacterium sp.
GCTGGACACCGTGGTCAGCTGGACTCTGACGAGGGTAGAGACCGGGACCCGCCTTCGCCTCGTCCACTCCGGTTTCGTGCGCGCGAGGAACGACACGGCCTTCAAGAACATGAGCACCGGCTGGACGAAGGTCGTCGGCACGATCGAGGCCATCGCCGCGGAACAGAACTGACGCCTGGGCGGGTTGTAACGGCTGTCCGTCCGCCCGCCCGAAGTCGCCGAAAATCTCAGCATCAGGAGGTCCACATGCAGACGCCGTCTGACAATGCAGCCGCTATGGAAGCCCCGCCCGTCGTCTCGCCGGAGGCGTGGGAGGCCGCGCGCCAGCGGATGCTCGTGAAGGAAAAGGCCGTGACCCGCGCCCGCGACGCCCTGGCCGCCGAACGCCGACGGATGCCGTGGATGGCCGTGGACAAGGCCTATGCGTTCGAGGGCCCGAAGGGGAGGGTCACGCTCGCCGATCTGTTCGAGGGCCGTCGCCAGTTGATCGTCTACCGCGCGTTCTTCGAGCCCGGCGTGTTCGGGTGGCCAGATCACGCCTGTCGCGGCTGCTCCCTGGGCGCGGACCAGGTCTCGCATCCGGCGCACCTCAATGCCCGCGACACGACCCTCGTCTACGCCTCGCGGGCTCCGCAGGCCGACATTGCACGGCTGAAGGCTCGGATGGGCTGGGAGCACATCCCGTGGGTCACCACCATCACCGACAGCTTCGACGCCGACTTCGGCGTGGATGAGTGGCACGGCCACAACGTCTTCTACCGTGACGACGAGGGCCGGATCTTTCGGACTTATTTCATCAACAACCGCGGTGACGAGGCGATGGGGACCGTCTGGAGCTACCTCGACCTCACCGCCCTTGGCCGGCAGGAGGCCTGGGAGGATTCGCCGCAGGGCTATCCCCAGACACCGACCTACAAATGGTGGAACTGGCACGACAACTATGCCGCCGAAGCCGCCCCCGATCCGAAGTGGGTGGAGGTGTCGGACGCCGGAGAGGCGGCGTTCCGAGAGGAAGGCGCGAAGGCGTGAGCGAGGCCCTCGCCCCCGGCTCGGACGCCGCCGGGGGGAAAATCGCCCAGTCTGGCCCGGTCGACTGGCTGAGCCTCGCGGCGGCTCCGACATTCGCGGTCATGGCGCTGCTTACGGCCGTGCCCGGAGGCGACGCCCTCAGCATGGTCTGCGGGCCGGCACGCGGCGTCCTCGGCCTAAGTGGCATGGTCCCGATGTACCTGCTGATGAGCGCCTTCCATTCGGCCCCTTGGCTGAAGCTGATCGGCGCCCGGGGAGCGCGCAAATTCGACAGGACGCCGCCGACGTGAAATGCAGCCATCGATGGGCCACGGAATCGCCGGGCCACCGAACGGGAGTGCGCCGCTTCGCCGGAACACAGGGTCTTCTTCGCGTTGCTGCCGGACGACGAGGCGGCTGAACGGATCGTCCGCTTGAGCGCTGATCTGCGGCAGCGGCATGGGCTCCGAGGCGCCGTGACGCCGGCCTCGCGGCTGCACATGTCGCTGAACGTCGTCGGGACGTTCCGGGGCCCGCCGACACGATCGGTGATGGAGAAGGCCGCATCCCTTGCCGACAAGGTCGCGGTGCGCGGCTTCCACGTGACGTTGAACCGGGTCGAGAGCTGGCCGAGCGATCCAAGCCCGCTGGTGCTTCTGGGCGACGACGGCGGGCCAGAGCTCCTGCATGGGGCGATCCACAAGGCGCTCGCTGCGGGAACCATGGCGCCGCGCCGCGAACCGGACGTCTGGCCGCACGTGACCCTGCTTTGGGACAAGGTCCAGCCGCCCAGGGAACTCGTCGACCCGATAGGCTGGACGGCGCGGGAATTCGTCCTTCTCGACAGCCCGCATGGCGAGGGTCGGCTGGACGTGCTTGGCCGGTGGCCGCTGTCCGACTGACAGCCCTCAGATCACGCCGAGACGCCGGTAGAGCGGCAGCTTTTCGGCCTCGAAGGCCTTCAGGCGCGCAAGAATCTCGGCCTCATGGGCCGCCTGATCGGACAGGATCTGCCCGTCCTTGGTAAGGAGCGCGCCGGCCGCCGACATCATTTCCCAGCTCTGCCGCGCCTGCGCCTTGTGGTCCGACGCCTTGTCGGCCGCCCCTTTCAGCGCCAGGAGATCGAGCAACTCGACCCTGACGCCCGCGCCGATGACCGGCGCCGCGAGGTAAGTGGGCGCGTTATCGATGGTCAGGCGCTCCAGGAGCGCGCCGTTGAAGCCTCGAGCCCCGTCAGCGTCGCCATCGCCCTGCGCCAGAGGATGAACCGCGCCGGCGGTCATCAGCAGGCCCAGGGCTTTCATCAGCTGCTCCTCGCTGGCCTTGTCGAAGGGCGGCAGTCGCGCCAGGTCGCCAAAGCTGCGCGGCCCCTTGGCGAGGGCCCCGACGATGGCGCCGTAAGCCCCCGGATCGCCCTTGAGGGAACCGATCGGAATCTCGAACTCGAACGTCACCTGTCCAGGCGCTCTCGCCAGGCTGAAGCGAACCTGATCGAGCAGAGCCTGGCGCTCGCCCCGGCCCAGTGCGTTGGGGCCGCGCACGAACACGTCGCTGCGGAAGCGCCGGTTGTTGGCGTAGTCCAGCAGGGTCTCGCGCCAGATGGGGTCGGTCTCGGCCTGGATCAGGCCCTGCATAGGCTGCGGCGCCGCCAGACTGATCAGGTCGTGCGAGAGGTTCACAGCGGCCGCGAAGGTCAGGCGCGCGCCATCCAGCTCCCGCGCCACATCGGCGTGGTAGAGCGGGTGGAAGTGGTCGTTCATGTACTCGTGGATCAGGTAGGCCGGGTCCGACTTCAGGGCGACCTCGATCAAGCCCTTCACCTGCGAGGACGAGCCAAGCGCTCGGGCGTCCAGCGCGATCAGCTCCTTGGCGAGACGGAAGGCGTCGACGGCCCGTGTCTGCGGCGGCCCGACCGTGCGGTCGAAGCGGGCCTTCACGAACTGGCGCAGAGGCATGAGCGGCGCCCAGGCCGGCAGGGTGTTGTAGGACACCATGACCATGCCGCCGGGCTTCAGGTAGCGGTCCAGGATGCGCACGATGAGGGCGCGGTTCTCCGAGCTGACCCAGCTCAGGACGCCGTGCAGCGCGATCACGTCGCAGCGGGGAATGCGCCCCTCGGGCAGGTCGAGGACCTGTGAGAAGCTGAAATCCTCGAAGGCGATGTTGGCCAGCCCGCCCTCTCGCGCGAGCTGCTGCGCGTTGGCGATCTGGCCCGGATGGAAGTCGACCCCCCAGAACTGCATCGCGGGATTCGCGGCGGCGAGCAGGTTCAGGCCGAACCCCTGGCCGCAGCCCAGTTCCAGATAGGTCGATCCCGGCCCGAGATTCGGCGGGCGGATTCCCTGGCGCAGGCAAGCAAAGGCCAGGAGGCCCGGCGCCATGTGGGGGAAGAACTTCCGAGTGTACTGGATGTCCGTGAAATAGCCGTCCGACCAAGCGGCCATGTCGCCTCCCAAACCCGCGCGAGCCGACCATCTGACGGCCGTCCCTCGCTGCGCAAGCCGCAAAATCGTCCGAAGCGGCCAAAGCGTCGTCGCGCTCAAGTCGGCGAGGCCCGTTCGCAGTCAATGGCGTCGACGCGATTGCCCGCCCAATGATAGGTGTCTCGCAGCGAGTTTCCGGTGGGAAACCGTGCATGCGTTGAGAAGCTCCCGTCATCGACAAGGAGGATCAGCATGAAGATCGTCGTGATCGGTGGTACTGGCCTGATCGGCTCGAAGACCGTCGCCATTTTGCGTGAGGGCGGCCACGACGTCCTAGCCGCCTCGCCCCAGGGTGGCATCAACACCATCACCGGCGAGGGGCTCAAAGAGGCCATGGCCGGCGCGGAGGTCGTGATCGACCTCGCCAATTCGCGCTCCTTTGAAGCCAAGGCTGTGCTGGAGTTCTTCGAGATCTCCGGCCGCAACCTCCTCGCGGCGGAGACCGCGGCGGGCGTCCGGCACCATGTCGCGCTCTCGATCGTCGGGACGGACCGGACGCCGGACAACGGCTACTTCCGCGCCAAGGTCGCCCAGGAGAACCTGATCAAGGCTTCTGGCGTCCCCTACACCATCGTGCGCTCGACCCAGTTTCTGGAATTCCTGGGCGGCATCGTCACGACAAGCACGGATGGAGACAAGGTCAGGATCTCGCCCGGCCTGTTCCAGCCGATCGCCGCGGATGACGTCGCCGCCATCGTTGCGGATGTGGCGGTCGCGCCGCCGCGGAACGGCATCGTTGAGATCGCCGGCCCGGAACGCGCCCCGTTCAACGAAGTCGTCGCCCGCTATCTGAAGGCCGTGGGCGACCCACATGAGGTCGTGCGCGATCCGGACGCCCTCTACTTCGGCGGTCGGGTGGAGGAGCGTTCGCTCGTGCCGCTGGGGGAAGCGCGCCTTGGCCGCATCGGCTTCGACGAGTGGCTCCGCAGTTCCCAGGCAAGCGCCTGATCCGCATCCACCAACCAGAGAAGGATAGGGGCCCATGAAACCCGTCCTGTATTCCCTCCTTATCGCCACCCTTCCGTTCAGCAGCGCCTTCGCGGCCGAGCCGATGGAGAAGAACGCCAAGGTGACCCTGGTCTACGAGCACGTGCTGCCGAACGTGCCCGGCAAGAGCATCAAGGGGGTGTTGGTGGAGTATGGCCCCGGCGGCTACTCGCCCGGCCACACCCATCCCACGTCCGCCTTCATCTATGCGACGGTGCTTGAGGG
>JBOHKZ010000468.1:0-16469 GCA_050729355.1 Phenylobacterium sp.
GAAGAGCGCCGAGCGGGCGCCCACCACGATCCGGCAGCGGCCGTGCGCCACCGCCTCCCACACCCGCCGCCGCGCGGGCGGCGGCACGTCGGAGTGCCACTCGCCGGGTTGGGCGCCGAAGCGCGCCGCGACGCGGGCGATCACCGCCTGGGTGAGCGCGATCTCCGGCAGCAGGATCAGCACCTGCGCGGCGGGGTCGGCGGCCAGGACCGAGGCGGCGGCCTCCAGGTAGACTTCCGTCTTGCCCGAGCCGGTGACGCCGTCGAGCAGGGCGACGTTGAACCCGCCCTCGGCCAGCATCGCGGTCAGCGCCTCCGCCGCGGCCGCCTGGCTGGCGTTGAGCCGGGCGCCGGGCCGCGCCGGATCCGGGTCGTCGAAGCGGGCTTCGCTCTCTACCAGCCGGACGGCCAGGACCCCTTCATCCAGCAGCGCCTTCACAACCCCCGACGAGACCCCCGCCGCTCGGGCCAGGTCCGGCGGGCTCAGCGCCTGGGCGCGGGCGGTCTCGAGGACCTTGATCCTGGCGGGGGTCGACCGCGCCGGCTCGACGCCGGTGAGCTCGGTCACCCGCACGGGCCGCGGCTTCGGCGCCCGCGCGCCCCTAAGCGCAATCGCCAGCGGCTGGCCGGGCGCGTCCACGGCGTAGCGGGCCGCCCACTGGATGAATTCCACGGTGTTGGCCGGCAGCCGGGCTTCTTCCAGCCGCCCCTCGACCGGCTTCAGCGGACGGTTGCCGCCGGCCGCTTCGCGCAGGCCGACCACCACGCCGCGCAGCAGCCGAGGGCCCAGCGGCGCGGCCACCTGGTCGCCCAGTTCCAGCCCCATGCCCTCGGGCTCGGCGTAGTCGAACGCCTCCGGAAGGGGCATCGGCAGCAGGACAGAGGCGATACGGCTCATGCGTAGGCTTTTGCGCTGGGCGCGCATGCCGCTACAAGCGGCGCATACTCATTCAAGGTCTCAACGATGCAGCTTTTCCTCGACACCACCGACGTGGCCGTCCTCAAGGACCTTGCCCAGACCGGCCTGGTGGACGGCGTCACCACCAATCCAACCCTGATCGCCAAGTCCGGCCGTCCCATGCTGCAGGTCATCGCCGAGATCTGCGACGCCGTCGAGGGCCCGGTGAGCGCCGAAGTGGCCGCCATGGACACCGTCGGCATGCTGGACGAAGGCCGCAAACTGGCGTCCATCGCCCCCAACGTCGTCGTGAAGGTGCCGCTGACCCGCGACGGCCTGATCGCGGTGCGTGAATTCGCCCACGAGGGCATCGCCACCAACGTCACCCTCTGCTTCTCGGCCAGCCAGGCCCTGCTCGCCGCCAAGGCGGGCGCCAGCTACATCAGCCCGTTCATCGGCCGCCTCGACGACCACGGCGCCGACGGCATGGACCTGATCATGGAAATCCGGGCGATCTACGACAACTACGACTTCGACACCGAGATCCTCGCCGCCTCGATCCGCAACCCCGCCCACGTGGCCGCGGCCGCCCTGGCCGGCTCGGATTGCGCCACCATCCCGCCCGACGTGTTTAACGCGCTCTTCAAGCACCCGTTAACCGAACGGGGCCTTGATCAGTTCATGAGCGACTGGGCCAAGACGGGTCAGTCCATCCTGTAGAGCGCGCGTTTCCAGGCGAAGTGGATACCGGTTCGCCGTCCGGAAGAGCGCCATGTTTAGGCAGAGGCGGCATATGGACGGCAACCAGGGCGACATCTTCGAGCCTCGTCTGGAGCCCGCCGCCGTCCGGCGCTTCCTCTCGGACAATCCGGACTTCCTGCGCGAGGACGACGGCCTGCTGGGCGAGCTGGGCCTCAAGGTCGCGGCGGGCAATGTGGTCGACTTCGGACCCGCGGTGATGGCCCGTGTCCACGCCGCCCACCAGCGTGAGGCGACACAGCGCCAGCAGGTCGAGGAAACCGCCCGCGCCAACTTCTCTGCGCAGGCCCAGACCCACGGCGCCGTCGTCGACCTCCTGGACAGCCGCAACCATTCCGACCTGGCGCGCCGGGTCGACGAGCTGGCGCAGAACCGCTTCGGCCTGGCCGCCGGCGTCATCGCGCTGGAGGCCGACCAGCCCCCAGCCGGCTGGCGGATGCTGGTCGAAGGCCAGGTGGACATGATCCTCGGCGGCCAGCAGCGGCTGGCCCGGATGGGCTTCGCGCCCACCGCCCTTGGCCTGTTCGGCGACCGCGGCGAGACGATCAAGTCGATGGCCATGGTGCGCATGGCGCTATGGGAGCCGTCGCGCCAGGCGCTCCTGGCCTTTGGGTCCAGCGACGAACTGGGCTTCACCGAGGACATGGGCACCGAGCTCGTGGCCTTCCTCGCCCGCGTGGTCGAGCGCACCGCCGAGCGCTGGCCGATCCTCTGATGACCGGGCGCGAGGCGCTGGCGCTGTGGCTGGAGCACCTGGCCAACGAGCGGCGCTCTTCGCCCAGGACGCTCGAGGCCTACGGCTTCGCCGCCCGTCGCTACATCGCCTTCCTGGAACAGCATCGCGGCGAGGCGATCGGCGTCAGGTCGCTGGCCGACGTCACCGCCGGCGAGGTCCGCGCCTGGCTCGCGCACCTGCGCCAGGGCGACAAGCCGCTCTCGCCCCGCTCGCTCAGCCAGGCGCTCTCGGCAATCCGCACCTTTCACCGGTTCCTGGACCGCCGCCTCGACGCGCCCAACCCCGCCATCGCCCTGGTGCGCGGTCCGCGTGTGAAACCCGGCGCGCCACGGCCGGTCACCGAGGACCAGGCGGTCGGCATGATCGCCGAACCCGCGCTCGATCCCGACCGCGAGGATTGGGAAATCGCCCGCGACCAGGCGGTGCTGACCCTGCTCTACGGCTGCGGCCTGCGGATCTCCGAGGCGCTCTCGCTGAAGCGCTCCGACGCGCCCGTGCCCGACAGCCTGCGGATCACCGGCAAGGGCTCAAAGACCCGGCTGGTGCCCGTCCTTCCCGCCGTGCGCGAGGCCATCGACGCCTATCTCGCCGAGGCGCCCTTCGTGCTTGGACCGGAAGAGCCGTTGTTCCGCGCCAAGCGCGGCGGGCCGCTCTCGCCCCGCCATGTGCAGGCGACGGTGCAGAACCTCAGAGGTCGTCTGGGCCTGCCCGCCAGCGCCACGCCGCATGCGCTCCGCCACTCCTTCGCGACCCACCTGCTGGGGGCGGGCGCCGATCTGCGTTCGATCCAGGAGCTGCTGGGCCACGCCTCGCTCTCGACGACGCAGCGCTACACCGAGGTCAACGCGGCCGCCCTGCTCAGCGCCTATTCGAAGGCGCATCCCCACGCATAGCCGGGGCGTCCGCCGCGCCGGGCAGCGCGCGCGGGTGGTAGCCGACCGGAGCCGGAACCGGGCACCCTTCGACGCTGCGCGCCACGGCGTACTGCGCGATGCCGTTCGGCAGGCGCCCGAGCTTCTTCAGCGTTTCCCGCTGGTCCTCGGAGACCTTGCGTTCGATGTCGGCGCAGCCCGGGACGGGACGGTAGAGGTTCGGCGTCCGCTCGGTCCTGGGCGGCAGGGCGGTCGCGACAGCGGCCGTCGCCATCGCGGCGAGGATCATTTCCCGCTCTCGGCCTGGGCCAGGCAGAGTTCGCCCGGCGGCAGGTCCTTCAGCTTGCGGGCGTGAGCCGCCGCCCGATCCTGCTGCCGGAAGAGCAGCGTCGGGGTCGGCGCGGACGTCTGCAGCCGGGTGGCGGCCGAGCAGGCGCCGGCGGTCGCGACGCGGAACCGGCGAATCCGGATCAGTTCGCTGCTTTCCCGAACGGCGGGTTTCGCGGCGACCACAAGGTCGGCGGGCGGGCCGCGCTCGATTTCGGCGGAAAGCTGGGCGGCGAGGAGGATGGCGATCATGGCGCGATCTCCGTGCGCTTCGGATGGCGAAGCGTGCCACTCGAACCCCGTCAGGCCAAGTTAAGTTTCCCTCACGAGCCGCAGCCAGGCCACGTCGGAGTCGTCGTCGCGGCCGTGTTCGATGCAGATGAAGCCCTCGCGCGCATAGAACGCCCGGGCCCGCGCGTTCGGCTCCTGCACCTTCAGGGACAGTGGACCAGTGCACTGGGCCGCCACGTGGGCCAGGAGCGCCGAGCCCACGCCTAGGCCTCTGACGTCGACGTAGAGCGAATGCAGGAAGTTCTGCGGCCGGTAGAGCGCCGCGAGGCCGAGGATCGCCCCATCGACCACCGCCACATAGACCTCCTCGTCGCGGGCGGCGCGGAAGAAGTCCTCGTGCCTGTGCCGGTCCGGCGGCAGCCAGGTGAAGGTCTCTCGCAGCACCTTCACATAGAGGTCGGCGCAGCGCCCGATCTCGTCGGGGCGCGCGCGCCGGACCTGCAGGGCCTGCGTCAGGCCTGCATCGTCCACCCCTCGACGCCCATCGCCGATTGGCGGAGCGCTTCGGAGCGGGTCGGGTGTGGGTGGCATGTGCGCGCGACGTCCTCGGAAGCGGCCTTGAACTCCATCGCCACGCAGTATTCGCCGACCATCTCGGAGACGGAAGGCCCGATCATGTGCACGCCCAGAACTTCGTCGGTGGCGGCGTCGGCCAGCACCTTCACGAAACCCTCGGTCTCGTGGTTGATCTTGGCGCGGCTGTTGGCTGTGAACGGGAACTTGCCGGTCTTGTAGGCGCGGCCCGCTTCCTTGAGCTCTTCCTCGGTCTGACCGACCCAGGCGACCTCCGGATAGGTGTAGATGACGCTCGGGATGATCCCGTAGTTCACGTGACCCGCCTTGCCGGCGATGGTCTCGATGCAGGCCACCGCCTCGTCCTCGGCCTTGTGCGCCAGCATCGGTCCGTGGGTGACGTCGCCGATCGCCCAGACGCCGGGCGCCGAGGTCTTCCAGTGGTCGGTCTCGATGAAGCCGCGCTTGTCCGGCGTGATCCCGACGGTCTCCAGGCCGAGGCCTTGCGTGTACGGCCGCCGGCCGATGGACAGCAGCACGTAATCGGCCTCCAGCGTCTCGGCCGCGCCGCCGGCCACTGGCTCGAGGGTCAGGCTGACGCCGGTCTTCGACGCCTTCGCGCCGGTGACCTTGGAGCCGAGTTTGAAGGTCATGCCCTGCTTGGTCAGCGAGCGCTGGAAGGTCTTGGCCATCTCGGCGTCCATGCCGGGCGTGATGCGGTCGAGGAATTCCACGACGGTCACCTGGGCGCCCAGCCGGCGCCACACCGAGCCCAGCTCCAGGCCGATGATGCCGGCCCCGATCACCACCAGGCTCTTGGGAACTTCCGGCAGGGTGAGCGCGCCGGTCGAGTCGACGATCCGCTTCTGGTCGACGGTCACGCCGGGCAGCGGCGAGGGCTCGGAGCCCGTGGCGATGACGATGTTCTTGGCCTCATGGGCGGTCTTGGCGCCGTCGTCGCCGGTGACCTCGACCTTGCCGGGGCCGGCGATGGCGCCCATGCCGCGCAGCCAATCGACCTTGTTCTTCTTGAACAGGAACTCGACGCCCTTGGTGAGCGCCGCGACGGACTCGGCCTTCTGGGCCATCATCTGCGGCAGGTTGAGCTTCGGCGCCGGAACGTCGATGCCCAGCTTGGCGAAGTCTTTCGACGCCAGCTCGAACAGCTCGGAGGCGTGCAGCAGGGCCTTGGACGGCATGCAGCCGACGTTCAGGCAGGTGCCGCCCAGCGTCGCGCCGCCGTCGATCCCCTTGTCGACGCAGGCGACCTTCAGGCCCAACTGGCCCGCGCGGATCGCGGCGTTGTAGCCGCCGGGACCGCCTCCAATGATGATGACGTCGTACTGGGCCATGGGGGAGCTTTGCCTGCTTGGGGAGTTGGCGCCCAGATATAGGGATTTTGCGCGAGAGGCGAGGCCGCCCGCGGCGTTTAGGCCGGTCCCTGCGCGTTGGTCGTCTTGGGGGCGAGCGTCTTCGCCGGTTGCTGCTCGACCCACCAGATCAAGGCGCCGCCAAGCAGCAGGATCACCAGGCGGGCGAAGTCGAACCCGGCCGGGGCGTCACGGAACACCTCGCGGTAGACCGCGCCGTTCTGCATCAGCCAGTTCAGCCCAAAACTGATGGCGATGGCGACGACGTAGACCACGAGCGCTGGACGGCGGCGGATCACCCGCCAGGCGACGACCAGCAGCAGCAGGATTCCCAAGAGCCAGACCGCGAGCTGCCACCAGGGCGTCGCCGCCCAGAGCGGCGCCATGCGCTCAGCGGGGCCCGACGCGATTTCCGTCCGGCCGGATTTGTAGAGAACATTGCCGAGCAGCGGAAAGAAGCTGGAGAGCGCCTGGATGACCACCGCAATGGCGATCAGAACGCGCAGGATCATCATGACGGCGCCCCAGCGGCCCAGCCCTTCTGGGCTGCGCCGGAAATCTGGACCGCTAACCGCTTAGATGTCCAGCAGCAGGCGCTGCGGGTCCTCGATGGCTTCCTTGACGTGGACCAGGAAGGTCACTGCGCCCTGGCCGTCGACCACCCGGTGGTCGTAGCTCAGCGCCAGGTACATCATCGGCCGGATCACCACCTGGCCGCCGATCGCCATCGGACGGTCCTGGATCTTGTGCATGCCCAGGATGCCTGACTGCGGCGCGTTCAGGATCGGCGTCGACATCAGCGAGCCATAGACCCCGCCGTTGGAGATCGTGAACGTCCCGCCTTGCATGTCCTCGATGGCCAGCTGGCCGTCGCGCGCCTTCTTGCCCAGCGCGCCGATCGCCTTTTCGACGCCGGCCAGGCTCATGGCGTCCGCGTCGCGCACGACCGGGACCACGAGGCCCTTCTCGGTGCCGACAGCGACGCCGATGTCGTAGTGGTTCTTGTAGATCAGGTCCTGGCCGTCGATCTCGGCGTTGACGTCCGGCACCTGCTTCAGGCCGTGGATCACCGCCTTCACGAAGAAGCTCATGAAGCCGAGCTTCACCCCGTGGGCCTTCTCGAAAGTGTCCTTGTACTGCGCGCGGATCGCCATCACCGCGCTCATGTCCACCTCGTTGAAGGTGGTCAGCATGGCGGCGTTGTTCTGGGCTTCCTTCAGGCGGCGCGCGATGGTCTGGCGCAGCCGGGTCATGCGGACGCGTTCTTCGCGCTCATGGATCTCGCGCGGCGCCGTGGGGGCCGGAGCCGGCGCCGGGGCCTTGGCGCGGGCGTCGAGGGCGGCGAGCGCATCGCCTTTGGTGATCCGGCCGTCCTTGCCGGTCCCGGCGATGGCGCCGGCGTCCAGCTTGTTCTCAGCGACCACGCGCTGGGCCGACGGCGCGAGCACGGGCTCGGCGACCGGCGCGGTCTTGGCCGGCGCAGGAGCCGGAGCCGGTTCAGGCGCGGTGGCCTTGGCGGGTTCAGGGGCGGGTTCCGCGGCCGGCGCGGTCTTGGCGCCATTGCTCTTGGGGGCGGCGGCGCCCTCGGTGATCTTGCCCAGCACGGCGCCCGGCTCGATCGTCGCGCCCTCGGCGGCGACGATTTCCGAGAGCACCCCGTCGGACGGCGCAGCCACTTCCAGGCTGACCTTGTCGGTCTCCAGCTCCACCAGGATCTCGTCCTTGCGCACCGCGTCGCCGGCCTTCTTGGTCCAGCGCGCCACCGTCGCTTCGGTGACGGACTCGCCCAACGCTGGCGTCATGATGTCGGCCATGGGGAAAAGCTCCTTAGAGTCTCAAGAACACAAACAAAGAGAGTCGGGCGATCAGGCGAAGGCTTCGGTGAGGAAGCTTTCCAGTTCTTTCAGGTGGCGGCTCATCAGGCCAGCGGCCGTCGACGCCGAGGCCGGACGGCCGACGTAGCGGGCGCGCTTGGCCTTGATGCTCAGGCGCTCGAGCGTGAGCTCCAGCCAGGGGTCGACGAAGGTCCAGCCGCCCATGTTCTTGGGCTCTTCCTGGCACCACACCAGCTCGGCGTTCTTGAAGCGCTTCAGCACGCCCGAGAGCGACTTCAGCGGCCACGGATAGAACTGCTCCAGGCGCAGGATGTAGACGTCATCGCGTCCCGATTTGGCGCGCTGCTCGATCAGGTCGAAGTAGACCTTGCCCGAGCAGATGATGACGCGATTGATCTTGTCGTCGGGCTTCAAGGTGATGCCGCCGACGTCCTGGCCGGCCTCGGCGCCATCGACCATCACGCGATGGAAGCTGGAGCCTTCGGCGAGGTCAGAGAGGCTGGAGACCGCCCGCTTGTGACGCAGCAGCGACTTCGGCGTCATGACCACCAGCGGCTTGCGGAACTCGCGGATCATCTGACGGCGCAGCGCGTGGAAGTAGTTGGCAGGCGTGGTGCAATTGACCACCTGCATGTTGTCTTCCGCGCAGAGCTGCAGGAAGCGTTCCAGGCGCGCCGAGGAGTGCTCGGGTCCCTGGCCTTCGTAGCCGTGCGGCAGCAGCATGACGAGACCGCTCATCCGCAGCCACTTGCGTTCGCCCGACGAGATGAACTGGTCGATGACCACCTGGGCGCCGTTCACGAAGTCGCCGAACTGGCCTTCCCACATGGTCAGCGTGTTGGGGTCGGTGAGCGAGAAGCCGTATTCGAAGCCCAGCACCGCCTCTTCCGAAAGCGCCGAGTCCAGCGCCTCGAAGTGGGCCTGGTTCGGCCCGAGGTTCCGGAGCGGGAAATAGACCTCCTCGGTCGACTGGTCGATGATCCCGGAGTGGCGCTGGACGAAGGTGCCGCGCACGCTGTCCTGGCCGGAGAGGCGCACGGGGTAGCCCTGGTCCAGCAGGGTGGCGAAGGCGAGCTGCTCGCCGGTGGCCCAGTCCAGGCCCTCGCCCTTCTCGATGGCTTCGCGGCGGTTGGCGATCACCCGGTCGACGGTCTTGTGCACCGTCAGCCGCTCGGGAAGCGTGGTGAGCTTGCGGCCGAGGTCCAGCAGCTTCTGCTTGGAGACGCCGGTGACGCCGCTCTCCTCGGCGCCCGGCAGGCGCAGGCCCGACCACTTGCCGTCCAGCCAGTCGGCCTTGTCGGCGTGGTAGGCCTTGCCGTTGTCGAACTCGGCGTCGAGGAAGGTGTCGAACTCGGCGATCCAGCCGTCGACCTCAGCCTGGGTGGCGGAGCCTTCGCGCACCAGGCGCGCGGCGTAGAGGTCGCGGACGCCGGGGTGGTCCTTGATCTTCGCGTACATCAAGGGCTGCGTCATCGTCGGGTCGTCACCTTCGTTGTGACCGAACCGGCGGTAGCAGAACATGTCGATGACCACGTCCTTGCCGAACTGCTGGCGGTATTCGGTGGCGACCTTGGCGGCGAACACCACGGCTTCCGGGTCGTCGCCGTTGGCGTGGAAGATCGGCGCCTCGACCATCAGCGCCACGTCCGACGGATAGGGCGAGGAGCGGCTGTTCTTCGGGCTGGTGGTGAAGCCGATCTGGTTGTTGACGATGACGTGCATCGAACCGCCGACGCCGTAGCCGCGCAGTTGCGAGAGCGCGAAGCACTCGGCCACCACGCCCTGGCCCGCGAAGGCCGCGTCGCCGTGCATCAGCAGCGGCAGGACGTGGCTGCGGCCCGAACCGGGGTTCTGGCGCAGGGTGAAGGCCTGCTTGGCGCGCGCCTTGCCGATCACCACCGGGTTGACGATCTCGAGGTGCGACGGGTTGGCCGTGAGCGACAGGTGGACGCTGTTGCCGTCGAACTCGCGGTCCGACGAGGCGCCCAGGTGGTACTTCACGTCGCCCGAGCCCTCGACGTCGGAGGGGAGCGATGAGCCGCCCTGGAACTCGTGGAAGATCACCTGATAGGGCTTGCCCATCACGGCGGCCAAGGTGTTCAGCCGGCCGCGGTGCGGCATGCCGATGACGATGTCCTTCACGCCCAGCGCGCCGCCGCGCTTGATGATCTGTTCCAGCGCCGGGACCAGGCTCTCGCCGCCGTCGAGGCCGAAGCGCTTGGTGCCGGGGAAACGGCGGTGGAGAAATTTCTCGAAGCCTTCGGTCTCGATCAGCTTCTTGAGGATGGCGACCTTGCCCTCCTTGGTGAAGACGATCTCCTTGTCGCGGCCTTCGATGCGCGCCTGGATCCAGCCCTTCTCCTTGGGATCGGAGATGTGCATGTACTGGACGCCGATGTTGCCGCAGTAGGTGCGGCGCAGGATGTCAAGGATCTCGCGGATCGTGGAGGTCTCCAGACCCAGCACGAAATCCAGGAAGATCGGCCGGTCGAAGTCGGCTTCCGAGAAGCCGTAGGTGGCCGGGTCGAGCTCAGAGGCGTCGCCGGGCGTGGTGGCGATGCCCAGCGGATCGAGGTTGGCCTTCAGGTGCCCGCGCATCCGGTAGGCGCGGATCATCATGATGGCGCGCAGGCTGTCCAGGGTCGCGGCGCGGACGGCGTCGGTGGAGGGCGAAGGGCCAGGCGCGGCGGCCGCGCGCTCGGCGATCTTCGCGCCGACCTTGGCCTCGACCGCCGGCCACATGCCGTCGATGGCGGAGAGCCATTCGGGGCGAACGGCGGGGGCGGCTTTGTGGATCCAGGCCGGATCGGCGGCTGCGCGCTGAACGTCGCCGGCGCTGTCTTGCAGGGTGGCGAAGAACGCCCGCCAGGACGGCTCGACCGAATTCGGGTCAGCCGACCATTTGGCATAGAGGTCTTCCACGAAGGCCGCATTGCCGCCGTAGAGGAATGAGGTCTCGGCGAGAACCTCGTTGATCAGACCTGCGTCGTCCGCCATTTCGTCCGTTTTCCCGAGCGGGACCGCGGAGCTTCTGAGGAGGAGCCGAGCGCGGACCGCTCTTTCGTTTAAGTCTCTGCCTAGGCGCCCTTGAGGACCTCGAGCAGGGTTTCACCGAGCTTCGCCGGGGATGGCGAGACGCGGATGCCCGCGGCTTCCATCGCGGCGATCTTGTCTTCGGCTCCGCCCTTACCACCCGAAATGATGGCGCCAGCGTGACCCATCCGTCGCCCAGGCGGCGCGGTGCGTCCCGCGATGAAGCCGACCATAGGCTTCTTGTTTGGTGAATTCCGTATGAACTCCGCCGCGTCCTCCTCGGCCGAGCCCCCGATTTCGCCGATCATGATGATCGACTCGGTCGCCGGGTCCTTCAGGAACATGTCGAGCATGTCGATGAACTCGGTGCCTTTCACGGGGTCGCCGCCGATGCCGACAGCGGTCGTTTGCCCGAGGCCGACTTGGGTGGTCTGGAACACGGCCTCATAGGTAAGCGTACCCGACCGGGAAACAACGCCCACCGAGCCCTTCTTGAAGATGTTCCCCGGCATGATGCCTATTTTGCATTCATCGGGGGTGAGCACGCCCGGGCAGTTGGGGCCGATCAGCCTGGATTTCGAGCCGCTGAGCGAACGCTTCACGCGCACCATGTCGGCCACCGGGATGCCTTCGGTGATGCAGATGATCAGCGGGATCTCGGCGTCGATGGCTTCCAGGATCGAGTCCGCGGCGAAGGGCGGCGGCACGTAGATCACGCTGGCGTCGGCGCCTTCCTGGCGCACCGCCTCGCGGACGGTGTCGAACACCGGCAGGCCGATGTGGGTGGTCCCGCCTTTGCCCGGCGTGACGCCGCCGACCATCTTGGTGCCGTAGGCGATGGCCTGTTCGGAGTGGAAGGTGCCCTGGGCGCCGGTGATGCCCTGGCAGATGACGCGGGTGGCTTTGTTGATCAGGATCGACATGAGTTACGCAGCTTCCCGCACGGCCTTGACGATCTTTTCGGCGCCATCGGCGAGGTCGTCCGCCGCGATGACGTTCAGGCCGCTCTCGTTGATGATCTTCTTGCCGAGCTCGGCGTTGGTGCCTTCCAGTCGCACGACCAGCGGGACCTTCAGGCCCACCTGCTTGACCGCCGCGACCACGCCGGTGGCCAGGACATCGCCGCGGGCGATGCCGCCGAAGATGTTGACCAGGATGCCCTTCACGTTGGGGTCGGCGATGATGATCTTGAAGGCCGCGGTGACCTTCGCCTCGTCGGCGCCGCCGCCCACGTCCAGGAAGTTGGCAGGCTCGGCGCCATAGAGCTTGATGATGTCCATGGTCGCCATGGCGAGGCCGGCGCCGTTGACCATGCAGCCGATCTCGCCGTCGAGGGCGATGTAGGAGAGGTCGTACTTGGCGGCCTCGATCTCCTTGGGGTCTTCCTCGCTCTCGTCGCGCAGCACCTTGATTTCCGGATGCCGGAACATGGCGTTGTCGTCGAAGGACACCTTGGCGTCGAGCACGCGGAGCTGGTCGTCGGCGGTGACGATCAGCGGGTTGACCTCGAGCATCGCCATGTCCTTGGCGACGAAGGCTTCGTAGAGCTGACCCAGCAGCTTGGCGGCCTGCTTGGCGAGGTCGCCCTTCAGGCCGAGCGACTCGGCGAGCGAACGGCCGTGGTGGGGCCAGACGCCGGTGGCGGGATCGATGGAGAAGGTGTGGATCTTCTCGGGGGTCGAGTGGGCGACCTCTTCGATGTCCATGCCGCCTTCGGTCGAGGCGACCACCGAGACCCGGCTGGTTTCGCGATCGACCAGCAGGGACAGGTAGAATTCCTTGGCGATCGCGGCGCCTTCCTCGATGTACAGGCGGTTCACCTGCTTGCCCTTGGGGCCCGTCTGGTGCGTGACCAGCACGCGGCCGAGCATCTCGGCGGCGTTGGTCTTCACGTCCTCGACGGACTTCACGACGCGGACGCCGCCCTTGGCGTCGGGGCCGAGGCCTTCGAACCTGCCCTTGCCGCGGCCGCCGGCGTGGATCTGGGACTTCACGACGAAGACCGGACCCCCCAGCTGTTCGGCGGCCTTGACGGCCTCATCGACGGTGAAGGCTGGGTAGCCGCGGGGGACCGCCACGCCGAACTCGGAGAGGACGGCTTTGGCTTGGTGTTCGTGGATGTTCATGAGGCTCGCAGGGCGCGCTTTTTTTGGAAAGCCGTGCCTCGGCGGCAGGCGGGGCGGTTATAGGCGCCGCTCCCAGGGATGACAACCGCGTGAGGACCGAAAGATGCTCCCCTTCAAGGGGAGCTGTCAGCAAAGCTGACTTAGGGGGTTGAAGCGCGCAGGCTCAGCGAGTGAAGCCCCCTCCGGCGCTTGGCGCCGCCGCTTCTTCAATCGCGCCGCGCTGGGGGAGGACCTGCTAGCCGACGCCCTCGAAAGCGGCCGTCGCCCGTCGTTCCAGCTTGCCCCATCCGACCCGGGCGCCGTGCAGGGCCGCGTCGATCGATTTCACCACCACGTAGTACATGAGCTGGCGGTAGCCGAACCGCTGGACGGGCATCCAGACCAGGTCGCCCCAGGGCGCGCGGCGCTCCAGCGCCATGCCGAGCGCGCCGGCCGAGAGGTCGAGGAAGATGAAGGCCGCCCAGTAGAACAGCGGCCGCACCAGGTCGTCGGCCGACCACTCCAGCGGATGGTAGTGGTAGCTGTAGAGGCTGGAGATCGCGCTCCAGACGATGGCAAGGTCGACCAGCGGCGCCACGGCGGTCAGCACGATCTGGAACAGCCAGATCTGCGGCAGGGCCACGAAGCCCAGCACCGGGTGCTTCCGGTCGAAGGTCGCCGCGCGGTGCTTCCAGATGCACTGCAGGGTGCCGAACGACCAGCGGAAGCGCTGTTTCAGGAGCCCCGATACGGTCTCCGGCGCCTCGGTGTAGGCGCGCGCGTCCGGATCGAACTCCACGCGCCAGCCGGCCCGCTGGACCGCGATCGTCAGGTCCTGGTCTTCCGCCAGCGTGTCGGCCGGATAGCCGCCCAGCGCATCGAGGGCGGACTTGCGCCAGGCCCCGACCGCGCCGGGCACGACGGTGACCGCGCCCAGGGCCGCCAAAGCGCGGCGCTCGAGGTTCTGGGCGGTGACATACTCCAGCGCCTGCCAGCGGGTGATCAGGTTGCGGCGGTTGCCCACCAGCGCGTTACCGGCCACCGCGCCGACCCTGGGGTCGGTGAACCAGCGGACCAGCTTGGCCAGGGTGTCCGCCGGAAAGAGCGTGTCGGCGTCCAGCGCCACCACCACGTCGCCCTTGGCCCGCTCCAGCCCGCGGTTGAGGGCGCGCGCCTTGCCGCCGTTCTCGAAGCTGAGCAGCGTGACCCGCGGCTCGCCCTTGAACGCCTTGCGCACCACCTGGGCGGTGGCGTCCTTGGACCCGTCGTCGAGCACCAGCACTTCGATGCGCCCCCAGTTGGAGGCGAGGATCCGGCGCACCGACGACTCGATCACCTTCTCCTCGTTGAAGCAGGGGATCAGGACGCTGATCAGCGGGCCGGTGACAGGATCGGGCATCGGCGGCGTGCGCCCCTCGATGCGGAAGCGGTGCACCAGGGCCAGGACGCCCAGCACGAGGAGCCGGGCCACGCCGAGCGCGATGGCGGCGATGAACAGGAACCGCAGCAGGTCGTCGACGGTGTGGAAGAAGCCGAAGCCCACGCGGTCCAGCAGGAGCGCCGGTCCGGAACGGGCGGCGGGCGGCATGACCTGGGCCGGCTGCATGCCGGCGAGGTCGCCGATGGTCACCAACTGGTAGCCATGGGCGCGCAGTTCGTCGATCAGCACGGGCAGCGCCGCGACGGTGCGGCTGCGGTCGCCGCCGGAATCGTGCAGCAGCACCACCTGGCCCGGACGATTGGTGTCGGCCAGCCGCTCCAGGGTCCGGGAGACGATCAGCTTGGCGTCGGGCTTCTTCCAGTCATCGGGGTCGATGCGCAGACCGACCGTGAGGTAGCCCTGCGCCTGGGCCGCCATCAGCGGCGCCACTTCGCGCGGCGTCGACGGCTCGGCGTCGCCGAAGAACGGCGGGCGCAGCAGGCGCATCGAGCGCCCGGTGATGGTCTCGAACAACCGTTGGGTGGCGGAGAGCTCGACGGAGGTCTGGGCGGCCGGGATCTCGCCGATGTTCGGGTGGGTCCAGGTGTGGTTGCCGACGTCGTGCCCCTCGCGCACCTCGCGCGCCACCAGCTCCGGGAACTCGGACATGTTCTTGCCGATCACGAAGAAGGTGGCCGACGCGTGTTTGGCCTTGAGGATGTCGAGGATCTTGGGCGTCCAGCGGCCGTCCGGCCCGTCGTCGAAGGTCAGCGCCACCCAGCCCGGGTGGGCCCCGTAGCGCTGGATGACATAGGACGTGGGCATGAGGTCGTAGGCCTCGCCGTCCACCAGGCCGGTGTCGGGGTCGAGGCTGAGCGTCCGGCGGCCGGGCTTGGGCGTGTCCTCGACGCGCAGCACCTCGCCGGTGCCGTCGAAGTTGACGTCCTGGCCGGGGCGCAGGGTCTCCAGGCCGGTGGCGCTGGCCTGGCCCCATTCGTGGCGGAAGTACTTCCAGAGCAGCTGGTCCTCGCCGCCCATACGCCAGAGCGCATAGCCCATGGGCCGGAAGCCGTCGGCCACCTTGATCTGATTGAAAAGCGTGGCGGCGTCGAGGAACCAGACGGCGTGCTTGCGGCCGGCGTCGTCCACATAGCCGTAGGTCGGGTTCAGCGAGCCTTCGTCCATCTCGGCGTGTGCGCCGGAGTCGTGGGCGGTCTGGGCGGCCTCGTTGAAGGTCATGGCCTCGGCGCTGCCAGGCTTGCCCTTCTCCGGCAGGGTCCAGTCGTAGCCGTAGTCGCCCAGCGCCAGCACGGTGCGGGCCGGGTCGAGCATGGCCATGCGGCTGGCGAGCTGGCGTTCGAACCAGTCCTGCCCCGCGGGCGGCCCCGGATCGCCGGTGCCCCAGTGCTGGTCGTAGGCCATCAGCACCAGCGCGTCGGCGGAGGCCTGCAGCTGCTTCAGGGGCCAGCTGTCGTCGGCGAACGGGGCGGTGACCCAGACCTCGCGGCCGAGCGGCTTCAGGGCCGCGCGGGCCTGGGCGATGAACCCCGGATAGGCCTGGGCGCCGGCCGCCGACAGGTTCTCGAAGTCGAAGACATAACCGGCGTAGCCTTGCTTGGTGGCCGCGGTCACCAGGTTGGCGATCAGCGCCTTGCGGGCCGTCGGGCTCAGCAACACGGCGTCAGCCATCGGGCCGTTCCAGACGCCGTCCTTGGCGTTGTGCACGCCCGGCAGGATCGAGGGCGGCTTCTTCGCCTGGGCGATGATGGCGCGGGCCTGGGCGTCGAGCGTCATCTGGATGCCGCCCGCCGGTCCGCGCAATGCGATCCACTGCGGCGACACCACGTCCAGCTGGTCGACGTGGTCAGCCAGCGATTCCCGCGAGCTCTCGTCCCAGGAGACGTAGAAGCCCACGGCCAGGGGTCGTGCAGCGCCGGCCGCCTGCGGACCTCGCGGATGCGGGATGCGCGTCCATTCGGCCTTGCCCTTCAGGTGATGGGCCGTTTCCCGATGCAGGGCCTGCAGGATGTGCGGGTCCTTGAGCGTCAGGGTCGGCAGCCGCGGGGCGAAGGCCAGGGTCGCGAAGAAGGCCGCGATGACAGCCGCCAGTACGGACGCAAGGATGCCGCCGACCAGACGTACGCGCCTGGCCCTGCGACCGGTCGGATCGTGAAAGATGAGATCGGCCATTGGCCCTTGTGGTCCCCGTCGGGGCTCCTTTGCGCGACGAACTAGGCCGAACCTTGGCATGTGGCGTCAATTTGCGAGATTCCCTCGCCTGACGACAATCGGTCGCGGGCCGGCCCACGAG
>JBOHKZ010000469.1:0-17274 GCA_050729355.1 Phenylobacterium sp.
GCGGGCAGCAGGATCGGCGCGCCGCTCATGTTGCCGTTCAGCTTGGCGAAGGCGATGACCGAGCCGGTGAAGGTGATGGCGCCGATGGCCAGCCCCAACGACAGTTCGATCAGCGACTGAAGATGCACGACGCCGTCGGGCCCGGCGATGCCGTAGGCCTGCGGCGTGTGGATCGCGGCCACCGCGACCAGACAGGCCGCCATGCCGACAAGGCTGTGGAAGGCGGCGACCAGCTGCGGCATCGAGGTCATGGCCACCCGCCGCGCGATCACCGCGCCCACGGTCCCGCCGATGGCGACGCCGCCCACGATCAGGCCGAGCGTCAGCGGGTCGAGCAGGCCCTGGCTGAACAGGGTGACCAGCGCGGTGCCGACCGCGATCGCCATGCCGATCATGCCGTTTCGGTTGCCCGCCTGGCTGGTGGTCGGCGATGACAGGCCGCGCAGCGCCAGGATGAAGAGGACGCCCGAGATCAGGTAGAGGATGGCCGCGAGATTGGCGTTCACTTCGCGGCGTCCTTGCTCGGGGCGGGAGCCTTCTTCTTGTACATCGCCAGCATGCGGCGAACGACGAGGAAGCCGCCGAAGATGTTGACCGAGGCGAAGGCGGTCGCGACGGCGCCGGCTCCCTTGGAGACCAGGATGCTGCCGGTGAGCTCGCCGCCCGGCGCGCGGGCCGCGACAGCCAGTAGCGCGCCCACGATGATCACCGAGGAGATGGCGTTGGTCACCGCCATCAGCGGCGTGTGCAGGGCCGGCGTCACGCTCCAGACCACGTAGTAGCCGACGAAGATCGCCAGCACGAAGATCGCCAGTCGAAAGACTGTTGGGTCGACGGCTTCCATGGACTGAGGCCTTGAGCTGCGGATGCACGATGGCGCCGCCCCGGCAGACGAGGGCGGCCTTCAGGATCTCGTCCTCATAGTCGGGGGCGAAGGCGCCCTCCTTGTCGAGGAAGAGGCCCGCGAAGGCGAAGAGGTTGCGCGCGTAGAGCGCCGAGGCGTCGGTGGCGATCCGGCCCGGCAGGTTGGGAATGCCGAGGATCTTCACGCCGTTCTTGGTGACCGTCACCGCCCCGAGCTTCGCGCCGGCGACGTTGCCGCCCTGCTCGATGGCCAGGTCGACGATGATCGAGCCGGGCTTCATCGAGGCGACCTGTTCGGCGCTGACCAGCTTGGGCGCCGGGCGGCCGGGGATCAGGGCCGTGGTGATGACGATGTCCTGCTTGGCGATGTGGCTGGTGAGTAGCTCGGCCTGCTTGGCCTGGTACTCCTTGCTCATCTCCTTGGCGTAGCCACCGGCGGTCTGGGCGTTCTTGAACTCCTCGTCCTCGACGGCGAGGAACTTGGCGCCGAGGCTCTCGACCTGTTCCTTGGTCGCGGGCCTGACGTCGGTGGCGGTGACCACGGCGCCCAGCCGCCTGGCCGTCGCAATGGCCTGCAGGCCCGCGACGCCGACCCCCATGACGAACACCTTGGCGGCGGCGACGGTGCCGGCCGCGGTCATCATCATCGGCATCGCCTTGCCGTAGGCCTCGGCGCCCTCGATCACCGCGCGGTAGCCGGCGAGGTTCGCCTGGCTGGACAGCACGTCCATCACCTGCGCCCGGGTGATGCGCGGAATGAACTCCATGGCGAAGCCTGTGGCGCCGGCCTTGGCGAGGGCGGCCAACTGGGCCTTGTCCTGGTAGGGATTGAGCGTGGCCGCGACGATTGCGCCCTTCTTCAGGGCGGCGATCTCCTCGGCCTCGGGGCCGCGCACCTTGAAGAGGATGTCGGCCTTGCCGAGCGCGTCCTTCAGCGTCTTGGCGACAGTCGCGCCCGCCGCGGCGTAGTCGGCGTCCGGATAGGCGGCGGCGGTTCCCGCGCCGGCCTCGACGGTGACCGAGAATCCCGCGGCGATCAGCTTCTTCACCGTCTCGGGAACCGCGGCGACCCGGGTTTCTCCGGCGCGTCGTTCCCTGGTGACGGCGATAAGAGCCATGGTCCGCGAAATCCCCGCCTTACTGATTGCGGGCGAACATAGGTGCGGCAGTCACCACCTGTCCAGCCGCCCAGGCGGCATGGCGGTTATGGCCGACCCGGAGCGGCGCCTTGCGTTACGCGGCGCGGTCACCGACCTTGCCGAAATGAAAACCGCGTGCGCCGTGGCCCTCTTCGCGATGTTGGCCAGATCGGCGACAGCCGCCGATCTCCCGACTTGGAAGGGCGTCAGGGGTCCGCCGAGCTGCGCGACCGCGCCGGCCGCGACGATCTGCGAGGTTGAGACTCGCCTGTCTCTCGCGGAGGCGCAGACACGATTGGCCAGCGGTGATCTGTCCTGGTGGTTCGACGGCGACGTTCTCCACGTGATCGCAGTCCGGAAGGGCGACATCGCCATCCTCTGCTGTGCGGTCCAAGCGCCCATGACCCGGCTGCTGGACAGCGACATCTGGACGGTTGCGGTCCGCGTAGCCGACGCTAGGCGCGCCGTAATCGACATCGGCGTCATACCGGCGACCAATCCCGGCGCACGGATCGTGTGGCGCGGGCCGCAGGCGCCACCCCAGGCCGCCTCGGTCAAGACGCTCGCCGGGCGCATCGAAACTCAGAAGATCAACAGCCGCTGGCTGGATGCGGAGCGCGCCCTGACCGTCTACCTGCCGCCCGGCTTCGATGCGACACGGCGCTATCCCGTCGCCTATGTGGCGGATGGCGTGGGCGTGTCGGAGTACGCGCGATTCATCGAGCCTCTGATCGTCACAGGCCGCATCGCGCCGGTGGTGATGATCGGCCTGAATTCAGCGCCGGACCCGCAACGAGCGCAGGACTATCTGGTTGGGTTCAGGGGAAAGGATGACTTCAGCCGGCACGACGCCTTCTTCCTGAAGGAAGTGATCCCGCTCGCCGAGCGGGTCTACGGCGCGTCCCGCGATCCGCGGATGCGCCTGTTGATCGGTCAATCGAACGGAGGCTCGTGGGCGGTGACGACTGCGCTCAGGCATCCAAGACTGTTTGGCCATGCCGCGGGGCTCTCACCGGGCTGGCGGGACGCCATGAAACCGTTGGGAGACATGCCCAAGCCCGCCTTCTTCCTGGCGGTCGGCACATTGGAGAGCTTCCTGCCCAGCGTGACGGCCATGGCCGGCGACGCCCGGGCCGCAGGCTACAAGGTCGAATTCGTCACACGGGTATCCGGCCACAGCGAGCTGATGTGGTCGGACCTCTATCCGCTGGCTTTCGAATGGGCCTTCGCGCCCGCGCCAAGGGCGGGCGCCGGCGCGCCCTAGTGGGCGGCTTCGGGCTTGCTGCGCAGGAGCACGATGCCGAGCGCGAGGAGGACGGCGCCCGAGACCAGGCCCGAAAGGAAGCCGGCGGCGGTGCAGAACCAGATCACGATGAACAGCAGGAACGAGGCCAAGATCAGCGAGCCCCACTTGGTCATGCCCATGACCAGGTTGAAGGTCGAGACCTGCTCGTGGATGTCCATTTCACCGCGATGGTAGTCGGAAGCCGGTCCGGCCATGGGTCGTGCACTCTCTACGGAAAATTAGCCCCAGGGGGCGGGCGATACACGAGACCGCAGCGCGGCTCAAGCCGACCTCAGGTCGCAGGCCATGCGGCGAGCAGCGCGCGGATAGCCGCCACCAGCGCCAGCGGCTGGTCGATCATGATGTGGTGGTGCGAATCCGGGATCTCGACTTCCAGCATCTCGGGCGGGAACGGCGAGGGATGGCCGGCCTTGCGGCGCTCCATGATGCGGCTGTTGGCGCCGTAGATGTGCACCAGCGGCGTGGTGATGGTGGGCAAGGTCCCGCCGCCGGACATCATCATCCCGGAGCGTTCCAGCTTGGTCCACATGTTGGGGTCGAAGCGCCAGGTCCAGCCCTCGCCCGAGCCGTCAGGCATCGGGGCCCGCTTCAACGAGCGGCGCGCGATGAAGTCGGCGATGAAAGGGTTGCCGGCCGGCTGCGGCGGCATCAGCCGGAAACGCAGCAACGCGGCCTCGACGGTCGGATAGATCCGCGACGGCCGGTCGGTGGTCGGGATGTTGCGGACCTCCTCCTGGCGCTTGCGCATCGCCTCCAGGTCCTCCGGCGGCGGGCCGAAGCCGGTGTCCACCAGGATGGCGGCGTGCATGCGCTCGGGATGGCTGGCCGCGGCGAAGAACACCTGGCCGCCGCCGAACGAGTGGCCGATGTAGATCGGCTTGCGACCGCCTTCGTAGAGGCCCGCGGCGCGCGAGACGGCCTCGGCGTCCTCGGCGAAGTCGTTGAAGGAGTAGTGCTCGCGCCAGTCCGAGGCGCCCATGCCGGCCAGCGACATCGAGGCCACCCGGAAGTCGGCGGAGAAGAACGGGGCGATGAAGCTCCACCAGTCGGCGTGCGCGCTGTTGCCGTGGGCGAACAACAGGCCGGGCTTGCCGACCTCGCCCCAGACCAGCACTTCGAGCTTCGAGCCCAGGGAGTCGACGAAGATCCGCTCGGGCTCCTGGGCGATGGCGTCCTTGAACCACTGCGGCGACGGCGGCGGCTCGCCCTTGTAGGCGGCCAGCGGCGCCTGCACCTCGGGCGGCAGCTGGCCTTCGGTGTGGATCGGCCGATCGTCGTAGGTTTCGGTGGCGGCGTCGGCCGGCTTCACGTCTTCCGCCATCTAAAATCGTTCCTCTTCAATGGAGCGAGTGACTAACAAGCGTTTGAAAAATGGCAAGCGGTTCGTCGGGCGGCTACGGTCCGCGCCGGGCTTTGTTCAAGGGGGCGTACATATGCTGAAGCGGTTGATCGGAGGTTGCGCAGCAGCCTTGCTGGCGGCGAACGCCACGGCGGCCCCGTCGATCCTGGCGCCGCCCTCTCCGCCCGGCGCGGCTGTCCGCCCCTATGTCCGGATGAGCGATCGGCAGGTGGTGCTGCGCCACGTCCGGATCATCGACGGGACCGGCGCGCCCGCCCAGGCCGACCGCACCATCGTGCTGGAAGACGGCAAGATCGCCGCCGTGGGGCCGGCCACGATGGCGACCCCCAAGGGCGCGACCGTCCTCGACCTTGCCGGCTACACTGTCCTGCCCGGCCTCGTCGGCATGCACGACCACATGTACTATATCGCCCGGCCCAACTACGACGCCGCGGGCCATAGCGAGCCGCCCCTGGTGGTGCCGCAGATGACCTTCACCTCGCCCAGGCTCTACCTGGCGGCTGGCGTGACGACGATGCGGACCACCGGCAGCGTCGAGCCCTACGCCGACCTCAACGTCAAAAGCCTGATCGACGCCGGCGCCATGCCCGGCCCGCACATGGACGTCACCGCCCCCTACCTGGAGGGCAAAGGCAGCCCGTTCATCCAGATGCACCAGCTGAAGGACGCCGAGGACGCGCGGCGCATGGTCAACTTCTGGGCCGACCAGGGGGCGACCTCGTTCAAGGCCTACATGAACATCACCCGCGCCGAGCTGGGCGCGGCCATCGACGAGGCCCACAAGCGTGACCTGAAGGTCACCGGCCACCTGTGCTCGGTGACCTATCCCGAGGCCGCCGAGCTCGGCATCGACAACCTGGAGCACGGCTTCTTCGTCAACACCCAGCTGGACCCGGGCAAGCAGCCGGATGTCTGTCCGCAGACCACCGGCGCGCCGACGCTGCTGACCATGACGCCGGACAGCACGCGGGGCGACGACCTGATCAAGCTGCTTGTCGAACGCAAGGTCGCCGTCACCTCCACCCTGCCGGTCTTCGAGCAGAGCGTCGCGGGCCACGCGCCATTGAACCCCCGCGCCATGGCCGTGCTGACCCCGCAGGCCCGTGAGGCCTACCTATTCGCGCGAAACCTGCGCAACGCCCCGCCCCGCGAGCAGTTCGAGGACACCGCCAAGGGCTTCCGCAACGCCATGGCCCTGGAGCGCAAGTTCGTCGCCGCCGGCGGCCTCTTGATCGCCGGCCCCGATCCCACCGGCAACGGCGGGGTCATCCCCGGCTTCGGCGACCAGCGCGAGGTCGAGCTTCTGGTGGAGGCCGGCTTCACGCCCGAACAGGCCATCCGGATCGCCACCCTGAACGGCGCGACCTACCTTGGCCTGGCCGACCGCATCGGCTCCATCGCGCCAGGCAAGAACGCCGATCTGATGGTGGTCAAGGGCGACCCCTCGAAAACCATCGCCGACATCGAGAACGTCGAGATCGTGTTCAAGGACGCCGTCGGCTACGACGCGGCCAAGCTGTTGGAGTCGGTAAAGGGGCGGTACGGGCAGTACTGAGGGATAGGAAAGCCCTCCCCGCAAGGGGGAGGGGATCAGACAGCTGCGGGGCCTCGCCAACGATGGCGCGGAGTGATCTAGTCTCCCTATGAAGGCCCCCCTCCTAAGCCTCGCCATCGCGGCCTGCGCTAGCGCCGCCAATGCCCAGCCAGCAGACGCGCTCGCACAAGCCGTTATGAGAGCGCCGGCGAAGGGCGACGCGAGCCCTGGGCTCGACCTCTCCAGGTCCACCGCACCATCTCGCTTCGCCAGCGCGCTGCCCGTCGGCATCGCCAAGACCTCAATCGACCATCGCTTCGAAGATGACACGGCCACCGGCTCCTTCGGCTACCTCTGCGGCCTGAACCCCGGACAGAAGATGACCGGGGCTGCGGGCGCCGCGGGCTACGACCCGATGGGCAAGTTCCTCGGCGCCAAGCTCAGCTTCGCGTTCCGCTAGGCATGCGCGCAAATCGCTTGAGAGAACTCTGGGCCGACGGAAAGCCCGTCGTCGCCGGCTGGTGCTCGATCCCCAACGCCTTCACCGCCGAGCTGATGGCCGGCATGGGCTGGGACACGCTGGTCATCGATACGCAGCACGGGCTGATCGGCTACGCCGAGATGCTGGCCATGCTGCAGGCGATCTCGACGACGCCCGTGGTCCCGCTGGTGCGGGTCTCGTGGAACCAGCCTGGCGAGATCATGCGGGCGCTGGACGCCGGGGCCTATGGCGTCATCTGCCCGATGATCAACGACGCCGCCGAGTGCGCCCAGTTCGTCCAGGCCTGCCGCTATCCGCCCAAGGGCTACCGTAGTTTCGGACCCACGCGGGCCGGCGCGGTGCTGGGCCCGGGCTACTATCCCGAGGCCAACGGCGAGATCCTGACCCTCGCCATGGTGGAAACCGCCGACGGCCTGAAGAACGTCGAGGCCATCTGCGCCACGCCCGGACTGGACGGGATCTACATCGGCCCCTCCGATCTCTCGCTGGCGATCGGCGGCCTGCCCTTGCAGGACAGCGACGACCCCAAGCTGATGGCCGCCTTCGACAAGATCCTGGCCGCCTGCAAGGGCGCGGGGGTCAAGGCCTGCGTCCACACCACCAGCCCGGCCTACGCGCAGCAGATGATCGCGCGCGGCTTCGACCTGGTCACCATCATGGGCGACGTCCGCTACCTGATGAGCGGCCGCCGCGACATGGTCGAGATGCGCGCCTGGATGGAGAAGCGCTGAGCGCGCCTCAGTTCGAGCCGTCCGCGACCTGCACCTGCACCGGCGCGCCAAGCGATCCGGGCGTGCCTGGAACGATCGTCAGGTAACGCCGGGACCCATCGCCCGCGCCCTGCACGACCTGGCGGATGGGACCCACCGCGTTGACGATGGCCGAGCCGGCCGGATTGGTCATGAAGGCCGCCAGCGGCTCGAGCGGCCCGCCGCCGTCGGGCCGGCCGGAGAGCGCCAGGACGTAGGGCGACTTGGGCTGCAGGCCGGTGGCGGACGCCTGCAGGACCTGCGTGAGGCCCTGGTCGAACAGGGTGACGCTGGTGGGCGCGGCGCCGCTGGCGCCCGGCGACGCCAACATCAGATGGGCGGCCTGACCAGCCACCCCGAGCGGCTGCAGGTTCTGCAGCCCGTCGCCATTGGGAACGGCGCCCGGAACATAGGCCAGGGCCTGCGGCGCCTGGCCGATCGGCACATTGGCGATGACCCGGTTGGACGCCGTGTCGACGACCGCCAGGGCGTCGGCGTTCTCGAGGCCCACGTAGACGCGGGTCCCGTCGCCCGACGGCCAGATGCCGTGCGGCAGCTTGCCGACCGGGATCGTCGCCACCTTCGAGAAATCGTCGGTCCGGAAGACCTGGATCTCGTTCAGGCCGCCGACCGTCACATAGGCGAACTGGCCCTTGGCGTTGCGCACGAAGTTGACGTGATTGGTGATCGGGCCGGTGTCGAAGGTCTTGAGCACCGCGAATGGCGGCTTGGCCTGGAAGGCCATGGCCTTGCCGACGTCCTTCAGGGTGATCCACACCTGTTCGCCGTCCGGCGAGGCGGCGATGTTCGGACAGAACGGGCTGGGCTGCGGAACCTTGGCCACGATCTTGTGGTCGGCCACCGTCACCACGGCGATCTCCGGATTGAACGAGGAACAGACATAGCCGTAGCGGCCGTCCGGCGAGAAGATGGTCATGCCGGGCCCGCCCGCCGTGGTGATCCGGGTCTTCTCCTCGAAGGTCGTTCCGTCCAGCACGGCGACATAGTTCTCGCCGCGCACGGTCACCCAGACCTCCTTGCCGTCGCGGGTGAAGAAGGCCTCATGCGGCGAGCGGCCGACATAGGTGGTGTGCATTACCGCATTGGTCGCGGTGTCGATGAAGGTCACCGAATTCGACCCGATCGAGACCACCGCCAAGGTGCGATGGTCCGGCGAAAAGCCCATGCCGTGCACCAGCACCTGGCCGCGGTAGAGCGGACTGAGGTTGCCCGGCTGGGGGTCGCCCAAACGAATGACGCCCAGCAACCGGTTGTCCACCGGGTCGGTCACCGAGACGGTGTTCGAGAACTGTTCCGCCGCATAGACGCGGTCGCGGTGGCTGATGGCGATGTCCGGTTCGGAGGCGGCGCCCGGAGCCTGGGCGGCGTGCGCCTGGGTCGCGGCGATCAACGCAGCTGCGCACGACAGGGCCGTCAGGACACGGATCATCTCAACGTTCCTTCGGATGGGACATGGCGGAGGGCGCCGCGGCCGGAGGCGGCAGGGGTTGACCGACGGCCAGCCGCATGGCCGCGATCTCCTGCTGCTGCTCGACGATGATCTCTTGCGCGAGCCGGCGGATCTGCTCGTTCTTCCCGTAGCGCAGCACCGCGCGCGCCATGTCGATGGCGCCTTGGTGGTGCGGGACCATCATCGCCACGAAGTCGACGTCGACGTCGCCGGTCGGCTTGACGCTCATGGCCGTCATCATCCTGTCCATGGCCTGCCGGTTCTCGGCCAGGAAGGGCGCCTCGGCGGACTTGGCGTCCAGCGGCGCCGCGGCGGCCAGGCCAGGGGCGGCGAGCAGCAGCAGGCTCAACAGGGAGGCGGTCGATCCGGTTCGTGAGGCGGCCATAGTCGCTTCCCTTGACGTGGCGTCAGCTACCGGCGGACGCTATTGAACCCGACTTCGGCTATTTCGCGGCGGGCCGCAGGCCGCCCTCTAAGACGCAGAACCGGGCCATTGCCTCACTTCTGTCCGGAGAGATTGAGGCGGGGGTCTTCATCGACGCGGTGACGCGAGATTGCGCAGCGTCGGGACGGCGGCCTAGGTTGCCGAATATTTTGGGGGTTCGGGCTTGCGGCGTTTCACGGGACTTTTGCTGGGCGGCCTGGCCGCGTTCTCGCTCACACTGTCGGCGGCCGCTCAGGCGCCTGCGCCGAAGCCAGCGACTCCGGCGTCGACCGGCGACATTCCAGCGGAGTTCAACCCGCCCACTCCGGCGGACTACACCCGCAAGGACGTGATGATCCCAATGCGCGACGGCGTGAAGCTGCACGCCATCGTCATCGCGCCGAAGACCACGGCAAATCCCGCGCCGATCCTGCTCAGCCGCACGCCTTATGGCGCGGGCTCCTCGGTCGGAGGCGCCAGCCAGCACGGCGCGATGGTGGTCTCGCCCGCCAACGAACCGTTTTTCCAGGATGGCTACATCCTGGTCTACGAGGACATCCGCGGCCGCTACGGCTCCGAGGGCGGGTTCGTCCTGACCCGGCCGCTGCGCGGACCGCTCAACACGGATGCGATCGACGAGAGCACCGACACCTACGACACCATCGCCTGGCTGGTGAAGGAGACGCCCAACAACAACGGCCGGGTCGGTCTGATGGGCGGCTCATATGGCGGATTCCTGACCCTGATGGGCCTGGTCAATCCGCACCCGGCGCTGAAAGCCGCGGCCCCCATGTACTCGATGGTCGATGGCTGGACCGGCGACGATTTCTATCACAACGGCGCGTTCCGCCAGGGCTACTTCGACTGGATGTACGACCTGATCACCGCCAAGTCCGGCGGCGACGTGGCCTGGGGCCGCTATGACCTTTGGGACGCCTTCCTGGAGGCCGGCAACGCCGAGGGCGTCGGGCGCATGCACGGCGTCTCCGAGTTGCCGGCCTGGCGTCGGGTCATCGACAACGCGGCCTACACCCCCTACTGGCGCGACCAGGCCCTGCAGCGGGTGTTCGAGGGCGTGCCGCTGAGCGTGCCGACCCTGCATGTGGCCGGCCTCTTCGACCAGGAGGACAGCTTCGGGACCTTCGCCGTCTACCGGACCATGGAGGCCAAGGACGTCGGCAACGACAAGAACTTCCTGGCGGTCGGCCCCTGGTTCCACGGCCAGTCCCAGCGCGACGGCTCGGCGCTCGGCCAGATGAAATGGGGCGCCGACACCAGCCTCTATTTCCGCCGCTACGTCCTGAAGCCGTTCTTCGACCAGTATCTCAAGGACCGTCCCGCGGCCCGCCCGATCCCGCCGGTCACCGCCTTCGAGACCGGCGCCAACGAGTGGCGCACCGCCGACCGCTGGCCGTTGAGCGGCGCGCAGGCCGGCGCCCGAAAGCTCTACCTCCTGGCCGACGGCAGGCTCGGCTTCGACCCGCCGACCGCGGGGGGCGAGGCCTTCGCGCAATACGTCTCGGATCCGGCCAAGCCCGTGCCCTACCGCCGCCGACCGATCCGGCCGGTCTATGCGTCGGATTCCACCTGGTCGCAGTGGCTGACCGACGACCAGCGGGACGTCTCCACCCGGCCCGACGTCCTGACCTATGTGAGTGCGCCGCTGACCGCCCCGCTCACCATCAGCGGCGACGTGGCCGCCAAGCTGATGGCCTCGACCACCGGCAGCGACGCCGATTGGGTGGTCAAGCTGATCGACGTCTTCCCGCCGGAGATGCGCGCCCAGCCGGAGCTTGGCGGCTACGAGTTGATGATCTCGGCGGACATCATGCGCGGCCGCTACCGTGAGGATGTCGGCGCGCCCAAGGCCATCGCGCCCAACAAGGTCCTGCCCTATCGCGTGCGCATGCCGGCGGCGAACCACACCTTCCTGCCCGGCCATCGGATCATGGTGCAGGTGCAGTCGAGCTGGTTCCCGCTCTACGACCGCAATCCGCAGACCTTCGTCCCCGAGGTCGCCAAGGCCCCGGCCGCCGCCTACAAGACCGCGACCCAGCGCATATACGCTTCGAGCTACGTCGAACTGCCGGTGCGCTGATCAGGTGAGATAGACGACCGCGGCCAGCACGACGCCGCCGATCCAGAGGGTCTCGGCGACCATGATCGCCACCGGCCGCCAACCCGCGGCGAGCAACGCCTTGAAGCTGGTCTTCATGCCCAGAGCCGCGATCGCCACGACCAGGCACCAGCGGGAAAGCTCGCTCGCCCCGTCGACCATCGGCTTCGACAGGAAGCCCAGGCTGTTCACCGCCACCAGGGCCGCAAAGCCCAGCAGGAACATCGGCACCGGCACCTTGGCCCGCGACTGGGCGCCGGATCCGCGCGACATGATGAAGGCCACCGACAGCACCACCGGCAGCAGCATGGCGACCCTGAGCAGCTTCACATAGGTCGCCACGTCGCCGGTCTGTGGCGAGATCATGTAGCCCGCACCCACCACCTGGGCGACGTCGTGGATGGTGCCGCCCAGGAACAGGCCGGCCCGCTGATGGTCGAGGCCGATCGCCGTCACCAGCATGGGGTAGAGGATCATCGCGATGGTCGAGAGCGTGGTGACCACCACGACCGCCAGGATCACATCACGCTCGCTCTCCTTGGTCTTCGGCAGGACCGAGGCGATGGCGAGCGCCGCCGAGGCGCCGCAGATGCCGACGGAGCCGCCCGAGAGCAGTCCGAACTCGCGGCTCTGGCCCAGCAGCCGGGCCAGGACCACGCCGACCAGCAGGGTCGTGACGATGCCCACCACGACCATGGCGATCGGCACGACGCCCAGGTCCGCCATCTGCTCGACCGTGATCCTCGCGCCCAGCAGGGCGACGCCGGTTCGCAGCACCGCCTTCGAGGCGAACTCGATGCCGGGGATGCAGCGCCCTTCTTCGTGCAGGAAGTGGAAGGTCATCCCGAACAGCAGCGCAAACAGCATCACCGGCGCCGTGTAGTGCTGCGACAGCCACGACGCCGCGAGCGCGATCGTCAGGGCGACCAGCACCCCCGGATAGATCGAAAGCACGAAGGCGCGGGCGGTGAGCCGGGGCCGCACCGAGACGTCGGGCAGGCCCTCCATCCCGTCGAAGGACTGGAACATCTCGTGGGCCGCCGCGGCGTCCGTATCGATGTCCCTGATCGCCATGGCCCTACCCGCCTGAGATCTGCCTGCCAGATCGACGCGTAATGGCCCGCTTTGCGCCTGCGGGCTAGCCCGGCTTCGCGGCCTTCACCGGCCCGCCGTTGGAGAATTCGGTCTCGATGGTGAAGGCGACATTGTCGCTGACCCCGAAGTTGGTGCCGGGCGCCGGTAGCCCGGAGGCGATGCCGAAATCGGAGCGCTTCAGCACGCCGCTCGCCGAGAAACCGATCCGGGCGCCGTCGAAGGCGTTGGCCGCGTAGCCGCCGTTGAACGTGGCGGCCAGGGTCACCGGCTTGGTCACACCGTGCAGCGTCAGGTCGCCGGTGACGTTCGCCGTCTTCGGTCCGGTCACCTCGACCTTCGTCGACTTGAAGGTGATGGCCGGGAAGGCCGCGGCGTCGAGCCAGGTCTTGCCCAGCAGCTCGTCATGGAAGCCCGCCGGCGGGCTGTTCAGGTCCAGCGACTTCGGATCGATGGTCGCCTCGACCGTCATGGCCGACGGGTTCGCCGGATCGAACTGCAGCTTGCCGTCGACTTTGTCGAAGTCGGCCGTGTAGTGCGAGAAGCCCAGGTGGCTCACCCGGAACGACAGGTTGGTGTGCGCCTTGTCGATGGCATAGGTCCCGGCCGGCGCGGAGTTGGGCGGCACGGTGATGCCTACGGACAGGGGGTCCGCGGACGCAGCGGCCAAGGGCGCAGACGCCGTCGTGGCGGGCGCTTCAGTCTTGGCCGGTTCGGCAGGTTTCGGCGCACAGGCCGCCAGCGCCAGGACGGCGCAGGTCGCAAGATAGCGGTTCATCGGGTCTCTCCTCTGTCGGCTTTGACTTAAGGACGAACGGGCCTGCGCAAAACCGACAACGCCCCTATTCGCGTTCCGGGACCGGCACGTTGAAGCCATTCAGGGTTGTGGAAACCAGGCTGTAAAGACCGACGAGATAGATCAGCTCGCTCGTCCCATGCTGGCCAAAGGTCGCGACGGCCAAACGGTAGAGCGGCTCGGGCAGCACGCCGCCTCGGACCAGGGCGTAGGAGACATCGAAGGCGACGCTCTCGTCCGGCGCCAGGTCCACCGGTTTCAGGTCGGCGACCAGGGTGGCCAGCCGTTCGGGTTTCATCCCTTCGCGTTCGGCGACGGCGATGTGGGCGTAGAGCTCGTAGGCGGCGTCGAACCGGGCGCCCACCACCAGGATGGCGATCTGACGGACATTGTCGGCGAGGCTGGCGTTGGCGGTCATGGCAAGGGTCAGGTCCCAGATCGCCTTGCCGATCGCCGGTTCGTGCAGCCAGGGGTTCCACGGCCCCATCAACGCGCCGTCCTCCCGCTCGACCTTGAAGGCGTTGAAGTTCGACGCGATGCCCTTGCGCATGTCGTCGTAGAGCGGCCGCTGTTCGGGCGTCAGGTCGGCGGGGGCGATCAGCGGCAGGCGCATGGGCGGGGTCCTTGGCGGGAGAGATCCGACCCTGCGGCGCGATTTCCGGCGAATGAAGGGCGGTCTTAGGGACGCGGCCTGCCGGTCAGATGAACTGCCTCGATCAGCATCACGCGCTGCATCCGGCCGGGTCGATCGCCGCCCACGGGGCAGACCTTGAAGTCGCCGTAGATCGCGGTAGCCCAATCGGCCTCAACGTCCTTGCCGCTCCAGATCCTGCGGACACTGGCGGGCAGGTCGTCGAGGGAGTCATGCGGCTGGACGACCCCCAGAACGCGATCGGTTCCCACGACCCAGATGCGGACGGACGGCGCGCCATTCCAGAGCTCCATGCGGCCATGCACCGTGCGGCACGGCTCGGCCGCTATGGCCGCCGCGGCGATGAAGGCCAGGACGATCACCCCGGCCGCACGCCGGGCCAGGCGGCCAGCGCGGCGTCCGCCACGCCAGTCAGGTCGCCCGCGCCCGCGCCGTCGCAGGCCTGGGCCGACATGCCCTGGATGACAGCGGTGTAGAACCGGGCCAGGGCCGCGGCGTCGACTGTCTCGGGGAGCTGGCCGCTCTGGCGCGCCCCGTCGAACTTGCTGTGCAGGAGGTCCACCAGTTCCCCACGGAATTCCGCGGCGGTCTGGCTCGCGGCCTGACTATCGGCGGCGGCGTGCAGGCCCGTCGTCGCGACCATGCAGCCCGGGGGATGCGTGGGATCGGCGAACGCCTGGGCGATGTCGCGCAGATAGGTCGACAGCGCCTGGTAGGCCTGCGGCTCCGCCACGAAAGCCTCGACCCGCGCCAGCCCGCCACACGTCTCGTGATAGTGGCGCATGGCGTCGCGGAAGAGCTGCTCCTTCGAGCCGAAGGCGGCATAGAGGGTCGGCGGCGCGACGCCCATGGCGGCCGTCAGTTGGGCGACGGAGGCGCCCTCGTAGCCGTGTCGCCAGAAGAGCGGCGCCGCAGCGTCCAGCGCGGCGCGCCGGTCGAACGTCGCCGGCCGTCCCCGCCGCCGGGGCTCTTCGGATATTTTCCTATCGATCACTACGAAACCTATTGAACCGCGCATCCGCGTAATTAGCTAGTGATCGCTAAAGAAAATGTCCAGCGCTCGCCAGCCGATGCGCTCCAGTCAGAAAAGAGGACTTCCAGATGAGCGCACAACTCAAGGGCAAGGTCGCCGTGGTGACCGGCGGCTCCACCGGCATCGGCCTGGGCATCGCCCGCCAGTTCATCGCCGAGGGCGCGTTCGTCTTCATCACCGGGCGCCGGCAGGCCGAACTCGACGCCGCCGTCGCCGAGCTCGGACCGCAGGCTCAGGGCGTGCAGGCCGACGCCGCCAGCCTCGCCGATCTCGACCGGCTCTATGAGACGGTGAAGGCCGCCAAGGGCCGCATCGACGTGCTCGTGGCCAACGCCGGCGGCGGCGAGTTCGCGCCGCTCGGCCAGATTACCGAGGCCCACTACGACAAGACCTTCGCCACCAACGTAAAGGGCACGCTGTTCACGGTGCAGAAGGCGCTGCCGCTGCTCTCCAAGGGCTCGTCGGTGATCCTGACCGGCTCGACCACATCGGTGCTCGGCGGGCCGGCCTTCAGCGTCTACAGCGCCACCAAGGCGGCGATCCGCAACTTCGCCCGCAGCTGGATCCAGGACCTCAAGGGCCAGGGCATCCGCATCAACGTGCTGAGCCCCGGCCCGGTGAAAACGCCCGGCCTGCTCGGCCTCGCCCCGGCCAGCGAGCAACAGGGTCTGCTCGACATGCTGACCGCCCAGGTCCCGCTCGGTCGCATCGGCGAACCCGACGAGATCGGCAAGGTCGCGGTCTTCCTGGCCTCCGACGCCTCCAGCTACGTCAACGGCGCCGAAATCTTCGCCGACGGCGGCCAGGCGCAGGTGTAGCTCACCCCCGCATCGTCATCCTCCGGTCGCGCGAAGACGCGATCCGGGGGACCTATGCGGCCTTGCCCGTTTTTCAACTCAGCTTGGGTCCCCCGGATAAGCGCTCAAACCAGCGCCTCGAACTCGTCCACGAGCCGTTCGAGTTGCTTCATGCCGGCCGCCCAGAACGCCTTCTCGCGCGGGTTCAGGCCGAAGGGCGCCAGGGCTTCGACGTAGGTCTTGGTGCCGCCGGCGGCGAGCAGTTCCTCGTAGAGTGGCGCGAAGGCCACGGGGTCTTCGCGCCGCTTCTCCATCAGGCCACGGACCAGCAGGTCGCCGAAGGCGTAGGCGTAGACGTAGAACGGCGCGTGCACGAAGTGGCTGACGTAGGCCCAGTAGTGCTCATAGCCGGGGTTGAGCTTGATGGCGGGGCCCAGGCTTCGGCCCATCTCCTCCAGCCAGATCTCGCCGATCTGTTCCGAAGATAGTTCACCCGCCAGCCGCTGGGCATGGAACCGGGTCTCGAAGCGGTGGAACGCTATCTGGCGGACCACCGTATTGATGCCGTCCTCGATCTTCCCCGCCAGCAACCCGCGGCGTTCCTCCTTGGAGGCGTTGGCCAGCAGGCGTTCGAACACTAGGCCTTCGCCGAAGATCGAGGCCGTTTCGGCCAGGGTCAGCGGGGTGTCGGCCAGCAGGGTGCCGAGCGGCTGGGCGAGCGTCTGGTGCACCGCGTGGCCGAGCTCGTGCGCCAGCGTCAGCACGTCACGCCGCTCGCCCATGTAGTTCATGAAGACGTAGGGGTGGCGGTCGGCGGTGACCGGATGGGAATAGGCGCCTGACTGCTTGCCGGGCCGGGGCCGCGCGTCGATCCAGGGGTGCGTGAAAAAGGTCTGGGCGGTGTCGGCGAACTTCGGCGCCAGGTCCGAGAAGCTCTCCAGCACCATCGCCTTGGCCTGGTCCCAGGCGTAGGTGCGCGGCTGCGCGGTATCCAGCGGCGCGTTGCGGTCCCATTGGTCGAGGCTGGTGCGGCCCATCACCTGGGCCTTCAGCCGGTAGTAGCGGTGGCTGACGCTCTCGTAGGAATCGACCACCGCTTCTTCCAGCGCCGCGACCGCGTCGGCGTGGACCTCGTTGGCGATGTGGCGCGAGGCGGCGGGGTCGGCATACTTCCGCCAGCGGTCCTCCACCTGTTTTTCGAAGGCCAGCGTGTTGAGACAGAGCGCCAGGGTCGACGTCCGCTGCTCCAGTGCTTTCGAAAGCCCCTGTGCTGCCTGCTTGCGGCGCGCGGCGTCCGGATCGGAGAGGCGGTTCAGGGTCTCGGAAAGCGTCAGCGTTTCCTTGCCGACCTTGGCGGTCAGCGCTGCGAGCGTCTCTTCGGAGAGCCGGCTCCAGTTGGCGACCGCCGGGCCACGGTCGATCAGCATCCGCTCCAGGTC
>JBOHKZ010000470.1:0-11244 GCA_050729355.1 Phenylobacterium sp.
TCCCAGGACTGCTCGCCCCAGGTGACGTTGATCTTGGAGTCCGGGTTCGCCTTGTTGTGCTCGGAGTTGTCGTAGACCCAGGTGGCGATCAGCTTGGTGCCGGCCTTCACGAGGATCGGCTCAACTGGATCGTAGTCGCGCTGCCAGTTGAAGTCGTACTTCGGCAGGCTGAGCAGCATGGTCTCCTTGCCGTCAGGCGTCTTGGCCTTCAGCTCGACGTGCATGCCGCGGTAATGGGCGTGCGGATAGAGCGTGTAGAGATAGGCGTCGGCCGGAAACGTCAGGTACGCGACCTCCTTGTGGCGCGCCTCGCCCGCCGGGATCATCAGAGCGAAGTCGCCGATCACCGCCGAGCGCTTGATGTACTTCGGCGGCGTCTTCAGCGTGTAGAAACCGACCTCGGTGCGGTCTGTCGTTTCGACGCCCATGGTCGTGTAGTGCATCTGGAAATGCAGCTTGCCGCCGGCCGGCACCGGCGCGCCGGAATTGTCCGCCATGATCTGCGGCTCGGCGCCCGGCGTGTAGGACCCCACCGAACCGCCCGGGATCGCGGGGCGCGGCCTGGTCGGATCCGGGACGGTGTTCGACACGACGTGGTGCAGCACGCGCCGGTCGCCCGGCTTCATCGAGATCGCGCGCAGCCAGGTGTCCTGCGTGAAGGGGTTGGGGACGTTGACGTTCTCGTAGTCGATCAGCCCGCTCGCCGGCACCTTGAAGGCAGGCAGCTCGACGATGACGTCCGGTTTGCCGAGCGCCACCGGCCACTCGGGCGCGGTCTTGCCGGCATTGGCCAGCAGGGGATCGGCGCCCGCGCCTCGCGGCGCTCCGGCCTCGATCCAATGGACCAGCGTCTTGGTCTGCGCCGGCGTCAGGCCCTGGTCGTTCTGGAAGGTCCCGATGTGCGGGTCGGCGAAATAGGGCGGCATGCGACGGGTGCGGATCGTCTCGCGGATCATCGGCGAGAAGCCCTTGATCACCTCGTAGCTGTCCATGGCGAATGGCCCGATGCCGCCGGCGATGTGGCAGCCGACGCACTTGGCCTGCAGGATCGGGGCGATGTCCTTGGCGTAGGAGAGCCTGGCGTAGTCGGCGGCGTGCGCCCGGGCCGGAAAGGCGATCGGCCGGCCCTCGGTCACGGCCATGCGGGGTTGGGCGACCGGCTTGCCGGCCAGCACGGCGTCCAGCGCGGCGCCGGCCTGCGCCAGCGGCCCGTGATAAGCGACTTCCCAGGTCTTCGGATTGATCACGAAGGCCTCGCCCTCGCGCTGCACGCCGAGGCCCTCGCCGACCAGCTGCTGCTCGTCCATCAGGATGGGGATTTCGACGCCCTGCTTCGCGGCCTGCGCCGCCACGGCGTCGCGGTTTTCGCCCAGATTGGAGTCCAGCATGAACGCCAGAACGCCCCTGGCCTTGTAGGCGGCGCTGAGGTTGGCGAGTGCGGCCGCGTCATGCGTCCCGGTCAGCAGCACGATCGCCGGCGCGTAGCTGTAATAGTAGAGCCGGTGCGCCATGCGGGTGTGGTCGGTGAGCTGGAAATCGTCGGCGCGCTCTGGCGTCGCGGCGATCGGCGCGGCGTCGCCGGCGTGGCCGGTCTGTGCGCCCAGTCCGGCCAGGCCCGCGCCGGCGACCGCGAGAGCAGCGACCATCAGAACTGGCTTCATGATCGTCTCCCCGCGCGCCCATAAGTCAGGCTTGAACCTCGGATAACATCGGTTCTGCGCAGGAATGTTGCAAATCAGCGAACTGAAAGCCCGCCGCCGCGCCGCCGTGGAGCAGGCAGCGCGGCGGGGAGGTTCAGGCGGCCCAGGCGGCCGACCGCCGCCGGCGCAGCGTCGCCCCGGCCAGGCCGAAGCCCATGATCATCAGGGCCCAGCTCGTCGGCTCAGGCACCGCCGATGGGTTGAAGAGCGGGTTGCCGTAGCGGTCCTGCTCCAGCCCGTTCGGCGCGAAGTCGACGATGTGCGCCGTGGTCGAGGTGTCGCCCAGCCGCGGCCAGACGTTGAGGCCATAGTGGGCGACGTCGAAGCCGGTGCTGGCCAGCTCGCTCAGCGGGATAGCCACGCTGATGGTGTTCCCGTCGATCGTCACCCAGCTCGAGCTGAAGAGCCCTTCAACGACGGACGCGACCGACTTGTCGGGATTGTAGGTCACCCGGAAGAGGTGGTCCTGCGTGCCCGTCGAGTCGAAGGTGATGAAGGCGTCGAACTTCACGCCGTTGCCGAGCGACGGCTGGCCGGGCGAGTGGGCGAGGATGGTGTCCTGGCCCTGTCCACGGTCGACGCCCCACACGTAAAGGTTGCCGACACTGATCCCAACCGCGCCGTTTTGGGTGGACGACAGGAACAGGTGGGTGGCGTTGTAGGTCCCGCTGGCCGACACCACGTCGAGGTCGGCGTGGGCCGCGGCGTCGAACCCGTTCAGCACGTCGCCGATCGGGTCGGTGACGGTCGTGGCGTGCGCCGCCGGGCTGGCCAGCGTGAGCGCGCCGGCGAGCGCCACGGCCGAGAACATAAGCATTGGTCGAACAAACATAAATCAGTTCCTTGGGTTAGGCGTTCGGGAGACACGCGCCCTCGCTCGCACGAGCCACTTGGCTCGATCGATGCGCGAGGGTTTGCGGGGGGGCGGTGATGCGCGGAGGCCCCATTGGGGCCGAGCGCCTGCGTCAGGCGCCGCCCGGTCACTGCGGCGCCGGGTCTGGATCTAAGCTATCGGGTCACTGACTTGGCTCCTTTGGGGAGCGAGAAGGTGACGCGTACCGTCTTTACGAAAAAGGGGGCGATCCGGACAACCGCCGGTGGCGATCCGTCGACCACCCGACGCTATCGCCGCCCTACCCTGGCTGCAGGGTCAGCCTAGCCTTTGCTGGGCGCGGGTGCGGCGGCCTGGGCTTGCTTCGCGGGGGCCGCGGGGCGCACGGCGGCCTTGCCGGCCCCGACCGGGGCGGGCCGGGTCTTGAAGCGGACCTTCATCTTCTCGACCCAGCCGGAGAAGGCCGCGTTGTCGGCGCTGACCCGGCCGAAGTCCGCCACGCTCAGCCGTCCGCCGGAGAGACCGGTCAGCGCGATACGCAGGGCCTCGGGGTTGGTCGATTGCTCGATGAAGCCCTGGTACTGGCCGTTCAGGCGGCTCAGCGCGGCGTCGTCGCCCGCCAGGCTGTAGGCGACGCCGGCGCGCAGCAGCTTGCCCTCCTCCTCGTTGCTCAACGGGGTCGGGGTCTTCCAGCGATCGCCGAGCGCCTTTTCGAAGGTCGGGCCGGCCTTGGCCCAGTCCTTCTGCTTCCAGGTGATCTCGCCGCGCAGGTCTTGCGCTTCCTTCGACGGATCATGTCCGATGATCTCAAGAGCGGACTCGTAGCGGCCGACGCCGGCCCAGGCGCGGGACTCGATCAGCCGGCGCTCGGCGTTGAGCGCGGAGGGCAAGACCGTGGTCCGCGAGCCGTTGATCGCCTGCAGCGCCTTCTCCGGCTTCCTGTCCATCAGGTAGATGACTGCGAGGTCTGTGGCGACCTGGGCGCGGGGCACGCCGTCGAGCCGATTGTCGGCCTGATAGCTCAGCAGCTCCGCCGCCTGGTCCAGGAGATCGACGTCCACCAGCCGCCGGACCAGCTTGCGGACCATCAGGTCGCCGTCGGAGCCGATCGGCGTCAGCTCCTTGAAATCGTAGAACAGCGCCAGCGCCTGGACCGGCTCCAACCCATCGGCCAGGCCGTCGAGGAACAGGCCGCGGAAGGCGGCGGCGAGGTCGGACTGCAATTGCAGGGCTTCCGGCAGGTCGGGCAGTTTCGCGCCCGCCGAGCGCAACGCCTCCAGCGCCTCGCGGTAACGGCCCTGGGCCAGGTAGAGCTGGCCGAGCGCCCGGATGGTCTCGAGCTCCGTCGCATTGCCGCGCCAGCGGTAGCGCAGGCCGTCGAACACCGTCGCGGCCTGGGTGGGCGTGATCTTGCCGCGTTGAAGCCGGATCTGGGTCGCCCGCAGCAGCGCCGGCGACGACAGCGATTCCCGCTGCACCGTGGCGACCGCGGCGTAGATCCGCAGCGCGCGGTCGGGATAGCCTTGCAGCTCGATCAGCCGCGCCTGCACGAGGCGGGTGGCGAGCGTTTCCCAGACGTCCGACTGGTCGGCCAGCGCCAGGCGGATGCGGGCGTCGGCGCCCGGCAGGTCCCCCAGGGCCAGTGCGGCCTGGGCGTCGGCGCGGGCGAAGCGCGCCTTCCAGGTCGGCGAGAACTGCGCGAAGGACTGGGCGCCCTTGGTGAACTGGGCGCGCGCCTCGGGCCATTGCGCCAGTTGCGAGGCGATGTAGGACCGCCAGAGCGCGCTCGATGGGTCCTCGACCAGGACCGGCGACGAGAAGTCGGCCTCCGCCTCCTTGTAGCGGCGGGCCATGACCCGGGCGACGCCGCGAAGGCCGCGGAACTCCGCATTCTCCAGCAGGCCGGGACACGCCCGCGCCGCGTCGTTCAGCACCCCGATCGCCTCGAAAGACAGCTCCGATCCCACCAGGAAGCGGGCGAGCGCCATGCGGGCGCCGGTCGGCGCGGCCTTGTCCTTGTTGCCGCTCTCGACCGTGGCGGCGGAGAGCAAGGCGTCGTAGCGCGACAGGAATCCGCCGGAACCGGTCTTCGGCCAGTTCACATAGTCGATCAGCGCCGGCATCGGAGCCGGCGCCGGACCGCCGGCGCCGTGGTCGTCGGCGTCCTTCGCCGCCCACTTCGGCGAGAGGGCCAGCCCCGCGGGGCGACCGAACTTCACGATGTCGCCGTCGCGGCTGACCGCCAGATCCTCGATGTAGGACTCGGCGGCCAGGCCTTGCACCGAGGGCAGCAGCGCCATCTGCACATACTCGCGCCGCGACGGCAGACCCTTGGCGGGGCCCAGCGCCGTGACCACGCTCAGGGTGTCGCCGGCCAGCGGATCGCTAAGCCGCACGATGCGGGTCGCGCCGGCCACCGGGGCCTTCAGCGTCGCCGGGCCGCTGGCTTCATCGCGGGTGACCTTCACCAGGCTCGGCGGCGTCTGCGAGCCGGGGCCCAGTGATATCGTCCAGGCCGAGCCAAGCGCGGTGGCGAAGACCGGAATGCCGTGCGCCGCGTCGATGCGGATCGCGGCGTAGTCGGTTCCGCGGCTCGCCTGCATGTCCGTGAATTGCGGCAGGCCGCGCGGCGCCTTGCTGACGTCCAGTTTTGCGGGCGCGTCGAAGACGATCCAGACGGCGTCGCCGCGCCGGAAGACGGCCGCTCCGGCGGGATTGGCCCAGGCGAAGGTGAACTGCACCTGGCCGTTGGCGACGCGGCTGTCCATGTGGACGACGCCGCCCGGCGGAAGCGGGTTCGGCCTCTGCGGCTCGGGCGGGATGGCGGCGAGCCGGGCGGCCTCGACGGCCTTGGGATCCGGCGGAGGCTTTTCGAAGACGTTGACGTAGGTCGCGCCGTCCGCCGCGCCCAGCTTGGCGTCGGCGTCATCGGCGATGGTGATGACGACCTGCAGTCGGCCGCCCGCGTGCCGCGCCTCGGCGGTCTTCACCCAGCGGGGCGGCGAGGTGCGCAGGCGCGAGATATCCGGATCGCCGTCGCGCCCGAAGCTGATCGTGACGGTCTGGCCGTCGCGCCGGCTCGTCGCGGCTACGCCGCGAAACTCGATGCGCGAGAAGGTGGCGGCCTGGCCGACATGGACCTGGACGAGGGCCGCCTTGGCCGCCGTCGCGGCGGCGGCTTTCGGGGCGGCATGGGTCGTGGGCGCCGCGCCTGCGGGCGCGACGACGCTTGCGATCGAGATCGCAGCGACGCCGGAACGCAGGGCCTGGCGCAGGCTCACGGCCTATCCGGCCTTGGGCGGCGCAGGCGTGGCGGCGGGAGCCGCTGGCGCGGACGTGGCGGCGTCGGGCTTCGGCGCGGTGGAAGCCTGCTTCGACGCAGGAGCCTTCTTGCGGGGCGGCGACGAGGCCTTGGCCTTGGCCGGCTGGGCCTTGGCGGCGTCAGCCTTCGGCGTCGGCTCGGTGTCGGCCTGGGCGACCTTTTCGGCCAGCGACTGAGCCGCGGAGAAGCGCCGCGACAGCGACTCGGTCAGGCGCTTGGCCTCCGGCGGCGGCATCTGGGCGATGATCGCCGAGAGCGACCGCTCCTTCATCTTGGCGGCGATCGGCAGACGCACGCTGTCATCCAACAGCACCATGCGCGGCGCGGCGTCCTTGGCCTTCATGCCTTCGAACACCTTGACCAGCCGATCGACCTCGGTGGCCTCGCGGCCGTTGGCCTGGGCGAGCAGGCCCTGCACGTCGGCCTTCAGGCCGTTCAGCGCCTTGACCTTGGCGTCGAGCTTGGCCTCGGCGGCGGCCATCAGGGCGAGCTGGGTGGAGAGGTCGTCCTCACGCTTGTCGAGTTCGCCGCGGCGCGAGCCGAGGTTCTGCAGCACCTGCAATTCGGCGGGCGACAGGCCGGCTTCCTTGGCCAGTTCGGCGGCGGTCGGCGCGCAGACGGCCTTGGGCGTGATGGTCGGCGGCGGCAGCAGGGCCGCGGCGTCGGTGGGCAGGCCGGTGGCGGCGCCCGGCACGGCGGGGACCGCGGGCTTCGCGGCCTTGGCGTCCTTCGCGGCAGGCTTGCCTTTGCCGGCGGCCTCCTCGGCGAAGGCCTTGGCGCCGGAGAACAGGCTCGGCAGATCGCGGGCGCCGGCCAGCGCATTGATCGCCAGGACGCCGCCCATGGCGACGCCGACCAGCGGCAGGATGCGGGGCATGTTCTTCATCGGCGGCCGCCCTTCAGGGAGTCCAGAATGAGCGGGTCGTCCTCGAAGAGGTCGTCCTCGACGGTCAGGCGGCGCGGCGCCGTGGCCAGCGGCGGCTCGCGCGGCTCCACGCGGGCGGGACTGCGCTCGGGACGGCCTTCGCGAGCGGCGGCCAGCAAGGCGCCCAGCCGGCGTTCGGCGGCGCGGATGTCGTCGCTGGCGATCCCCTCGGTCAGGGCGCGCGGCACCGGGGCCGCACCGCTCGGCGCGTCGTCGATCAGGCGTTGCAGGCGGGTGGCCAGCGCGCGGCCCTTGTCGATGCGGTCGGCCAGTTCGTCGACGGCTTCGTCGGTGGCGGCGCGCAGGTCGGCCAGCCCCTGCTCGGCGCGGGCCGCGGCGGCGTTCAGTTCGCGCACGGCGATCGCGAAGCCGTCGTGGCTGTCGCGCAGCGCCTTCAGCCGGCGATTGAGCCGCCAGCCCATGACCAGGGCCGCGAACAGCAGACCGGCAAGCAGGACGTTCATGACGAGGCCGATGATGCTCATGCGTTCCTCTGCACGGCTTGCCGAGCGCTGGGCGTCAGCGGCGCCTCGACCCGGACGGCGATGTGGGCGTTGCGGCGGCCCATGCGGCCGCGGGTAAGCGGGATCACGCCGGCCCGAAGCTCGATCAGGCTGTCGGGCGTGGCGTTCAGCATGAGGGTGTCGCCGACCTTCAGGTCGAGCACCTGGCGCAGGCCGAGCTGCTGCTCGTCGAGGACGGCGCGCACCTCCATCTGGGTGGTCCAGAGCTCGGTGGCCAAGTGGCCTTCCCAGATGTTGTCGCGGCCGAACTTCTCACCCATGAACTGCTGCAGCAGCATCTTCCGGATGGGCTCGAGGGTGGCGTAGGGCAGCAGCAGCTCAATGCGCCCGCCGCGGTCTTCCATGTCGATGCGCAGCTTCACCAGGATGGCGGCGTTGGCCGGCCGCGCGATGGCGGCGAAGCGCGGGTTGGTCTCCAACCGGTCGAGGGTGAAGGTCACCGGCGTCAGCGGCTCGAAGGCCTCGCGGGCGTCGGCCAGCACCACCTCGACCATCCGCTGCACCAGCACGCGCTCGATGGTGGTGTAGGGCCGGCCTTCGATGCGCATCGCCGCGGTGCCGCGACGGCCGCCCAGCAGCACGTCGACGATCGAATAGATCAGGTTCGAGTCGACCGTCAGCAGGCCGTAATTGTTCAGCTCTTCGGCGCGGAACACCGAGAGGATGGCCGGCAGCGGGATCGAGTTGAGATAGTCGCCGAAGCGGATCGAAGAGATGTTGTCGAGGCTCACTTCCACGTTGTCGGAGGTGAAGTTGCGCAGGCTCGTGGTCATCAACCGCACCAGGCGGTCGAAGACGATCTCGAGCATCGGCAGGCGCTCGTAGGAGACCAGCGCGGAGTTGATGATCGCGCGGATGCCGGTGCGCTCGCCGGCCTCTTCGTCGGAGAGGTCGAAGCCCAGCAGGCTGTCGATCTCGTCCTGATTGAGGATCCGCTCGTCGGCCGGATCGTCGGCCAGGGCCTGGTTGGCGGCGTCCAGGGAGGCCGCGGCGTCCGGCCAGGACTTCGCGTCTGCGCCGGGGGCGGCGCCTTCGGTCTCGGCTGGGTTTTCGGTTTCGTCGGCCATGCGTGCGCGCGTCGCCTGCGTCCCTAACGAAGGGGCGTCAGTTGATCAGCATCTCCTCGATCAGGACGGCGTTCGCCTTGGAGGGCGCGATCACCAGGTTGACCCGGCGCAGGATTTCCATGCGCAGCTGGTAGGAGCCCTGGCTGCCGGAGAGGTCCTCGGGGCGCAGCTCGCGCAGGAAGGTCTGGAACATGTCCTGCAGCCTCGGCATGTTCGGCTCGAGGCCGTCGACGGCCTCCTGGTCGGGCAGTTCGAGGGTGAGCTTGAGCTTCAGGAAGGTGGGCCGGCCGTCGGCCGTCTGCATGTTCACCACCACGTCGGGCAGGGTGTAGAACAGCACGCCGTCGGGGCCTTCGCGGACGGCGGATGCGCCCTCCTTGCCGCCCTTCTTCTCTTCCTTGCCCTTTTCCTTCTTCTTGTGGTCCTTGCCGCCCTTTTCAGCATGGGCGGCGTCGGGCTTGGGCTTCAGGAAGACGAACGCGGCGCCGCCACCGCCGCCCAGCACCACGAGGGCGCCCGCGCCGGCGATCAGCATCATCTTCATCGAGAGCTTCTTCTTGGGCTTACCGCCCTCGCCCTCTTCGCCATCGGCCGCTTCCCCTTCGGGAGCTTCCTTGACCTTGTCCTCGGCCACGCGCGCGTTCCTTAGAAACCTTAGCCCTCCTTCATTCGGCCCTTTTGGTTAAGAACCGGTTTTTAACGGACATTAACGGGGCCGAGGCTGCCCGGCAGAATCCGCCGACGGGCAGCCGTTAACTTTCTTATTTGTTGAAATCATTCAACTTTTGAGTTGGCCCAAAGCTTGCAGCCATTTCCCGTGAAAGTGTCGCGTCCCGCAGGCTAGGAATTAATGGACAACGCCCTCTACGTCGGACTGTCGCGCCAGATGGTGTTGCGTCGCGAGATGGACATCGTGGCGAACAACATCGCCAACGCCGACACCAGCGGCTTCAAGGTCGAGTCCCTGATGACCAAGGAGCAGCCGGGCCCCCCGGCGTTCACGCTCCAGGGTCCCAAGCCCGTCAAGTTCGTCTCCGCCAACGGCGTCGCCCGCGACTTCGGCCAGGGCGGCCTGCACCGCACTGACGCGCCGTTCGATCTGGCGATCGAGGGCCAGGGCTTCTTCAAGATCAACACCAAGGACGGCGATCGCTACACCCGCGACGGCCGCTTCCGCACCGACGACCTCGGCCGCCTCACCACCCAGGACGGCCAGACAGTCGCCGACGAGGGCGGCGGCGAGATCACGGTCGACCTGCAGAAGGGCCAGATCACGGTCGCCCAGGACGGCACCGTCAGCCAGGGCTCCGAGCGGGTCGGCAAGGTCGGGGTCTTCAAGTTCGACACCCTCTCGGTGCTGGAGAAGAAGGGCGGCAACCTGCTGGCCAACACCTCCAACAGCCAGCCCGCACCCGCCGTCGACGCCAAGCTGCGCCAGGGGATGCTGGAGGAGTCGAACGTCAAGCCAATCCTGGAGATCACCCGGATGATCGAGGTCAGCCGGGCCTACGAACAAGTCACTCGAATGATGGATTCCCAGTCCGAGCTCACGCGCAGCACGATCACGCGCATGGGCAGGCTGCAGTAAGGACCACTGAGCAATGCAAGCGCTTCGCACCGCTGCGACCGGCATGGCCGCCCAGCAACTGAACGTCGAGGTCATCTCGAACAACATCGCCAACATGAACACGGTCGCCTACAAGCGTCAGCGCGCCGAGTTCCAGGATCTGCTCTACCAGACCCTCGAGACGGCCGGGGCCCAGACCTCCGACCAGGGCACCATCGTCCCGACCGGCGTCCAGATCGGCGCGGGCGTGAAGGCGGGCAGCGTCTACCGCATCAGCACCCAGGGCGCGCTCACCCGCACCGACAACAAGTACGACCTGGCCATCGACGGCCGCGGCTACCTGCAGGTGCTGACGCCGCAGGGCGACACCGCCTACACCCGGGCCGGCAACCTGGCGGTCAACGACCAGGGCCAGCTCGTCACCCAGGACGGCTACCAGATCCAGCCCGCCATCTCGATCCCGGCCGATGCGCTCGATGTGGTGATCTCCAAGTCCGGGCAGGTGCAGGTCACCCAATCGAACGGCACGCCGACCGTGATCGGCACCCTGGAGCTGGCGACCTTCGTCAACGAGGGCGGCCTGATCGCCCAGGGGTCGAACCTCTTCAAGGAAAGCGGCGCCTCGGGCCCGCCGACGACAGGCACGCCCGGCTCCGTCGGCTTCGGCTCCCTGCTGCAGGGCTACACGGAAGCCTCCAACGTCGACGCTGTCTCCGAAATCACCGCCCTGATCGTCGCCCAGCGCGCCTACGAGATGAACTCAAAGGTTATCTCCACGGCGGACAGCATGCTGGCCGTCGCCAACCAGGTGAAGTCATAGGCCATGCGTAGCCTGCTCATCCTCGCCGCCGCCCTGCTGGTCTCCGGTCCCGCCCTCGCCGGCCAGCCGGTGACCCTGAAGGCCGACACCGTCGACGACGACGGCATGGTCACCCTGGGCGACCTCTTCGACGGCGCGGGCGCCGCCGGCCGCGTATCGGTCGCCGCCCGGCCGGGCAATGGCGTGGTGCTGGACGCCCTGGCCGTGCAGGCCATCGCCCGCCGCTCCGGCCTCGAGTGGACCAACGCCGAGGGCATCCGCAGGATCGTGGTGCGCGCCGGCGCAGCGACATCCTCCGTCTCCGCCCCGCGCGGCAACGTCGACGTCCTGACCTACGCCCGCAACCTGATGGCCGGCGAGATCGTGCAGCCCGCCGACCTGGTCTGGGGCAAGGCCGCCGCGTCGCCCGCCGACGCGCCCTCCGACCCCGACATGGTGATCGGCAAGGCCGCCAAGCGCGCGCTCCGCGCCGGGGCCACGGTCTCGG
>JBOHKZ010000471.1:0-17704 GCA_050729355.1 Phenylobacterium sp.
GCCTCTATCTGGTCAAGGCCGACGACAAGGGCGTCAGCCGTCAGCGCCTGGCGCTCGCCGACAGCCGCGGCGCCGCCAACATCAGCTTCGACGGCGCCGCCGCCGAGCCGCTGACCGGCGGTTCTGCCCTGCTGGACAAGGTGCTCGACCGCGCCCGCGCCGGCGTCGCCGCCGAGATGCTGGGCTCGGCCCTGCAGGCCTTCGAAACCACGCTGGACTACCTGAAGGTCCGCGTGCAGTTCGGCCAGGTGATCGGCTCGTTCCAGGCCCTGCAGCACCGCGCGGCCAAGATGTTCACCGACCTCGAACTGTCGCGCTCGGCGGTGGAAGCCGCGCTGGCGGCCATCGACGCCGACAGCCCGGACGTGCCGGAACTGGTCAGCCTGGCCAAGGCCAAGATGGGCGACACCTTCCACCTGGTGTCGAACGAAATGGTCCAGATGCACGGCGGCATCGGCATGACCGACGCCCACGACGCCGGCTTCTACCTGAAGCGCGCCCGCGCGGCGGAAGCGGCCTTCGGCAACCAGGCCTACCACCGCGACCGCTACGCCAAGATCCAGGGCTACTAGGCGCGACACTTCGAGCCGCGCGGCATCGCGCGGCCCGTACGGCTGAGAATAGAGAACCCCGTCGGCGCGAGCCGGCGGGGTTTTTCGTCAGGCCCCCGCGCCCGTCGCGGCGTGCGGCGGGCCGAGATAGGGGAAATCCGCGAGAAGGTCGCTGTGCGGCCCGACCCCGTCGCCCATCACCTTGCCGTTCGTGAGGATCGCCAGGAAGTGGTCCTGGACGTCGTCGGTGAGCGCGCGACCGTTCTGCGGGTACGCGGCGGGCCGCGTGTGGTCGAAGGATAGGATGTCCGGCAGCAGCGTCGCCGCCACCCGCTGCGCGTCGGCGGGAGCGTAGCCGCCGGCGTGCTCGAGCGAATGGGCGAATACGGAGACCCATTGGCTGTCGCCCACCGGTTCCGCAGCGTTGTAGTCGGCGATCGCCTCGCCGGTCAGGAAGGGAGTCTGCCCGGGCTTGCCTCCGCGGTCGGCCTGCACCCAGCGACCGCCGGAGCCGTCCAGAGTCCGCGCCCACAGGCCCACCGCGCCTGGCGGCAGAGCGGTATTGGGGATTTCGAGGACGATGCTGCACACATCCTTGTCCGTGAAAAAGTCCTGGTGGCTGAACTTGAAGCCATCGAGCACGCCCAGCACGTCGAAGAAGAAGGGGTCGCTGCGCCAGCCGACGAACAGGCGGTGGCCGTGGCCCTCGGTCACCTGCGCCGTCCGACCTATGGAGACCGGCGCCGCGTCGATCAGCACCTCGCCCCGGTCGCCGACCCCGGAGGCCTCCACGCCCCGGGCCCTGCGCAGCGTCGCCGTCTGCGCCCCACCCGCAAAGGGCGAGAACCTCAGCTGGTAGGAAATATCCGCGACGCAATCGCCGTTCGTGTCGATCTTGATCTCGTAGATCGCCTCGTCAGCGAACGGGTCGGTGCGGGTGGGTCCGCGAGGCTCCAGGCTGAACGACGGATGCACGTTCATGATCAGGATCGACTTGCTGTCGTCACCCGGTTTGCTGAAGGCGTAGAGGTCCGTCAGATCGAGGCGCGCGTCGCCATGCGGAAAGCCAAGCGCTGGGCCGGAATAGTGATGTGACATCGGATCGGTCCTTCGTCAGCCGTGCCCCCGGCTCAACCGCCGGCAGACTGACAGCCGCCCCCGCCGCCTTCCATTGCACTTAGGTGTCGGGCGCCGGCTCGAGGAACCCCGCGTCCCGCTCTCCCCCCGCGAAGCGGAGGGGGAGAGTATAGAGGAGAGGGCGGCGTTGAACCGGCCGAACCACGAGCCTCGGACCCGGTCGCACTTGGGGGCCTTTGCATAAGCCTGCGCTTTCGGGACGTGGGGCGCCGCCCTCTCCCCGCCCTCTCCCCACCCTCTCCCTCTCCCTCTCCCTCTCCCCTTCGCGGGGGGAGAGGAGATGGGTTCGGAGTTCTACTTGCTTGGGGGAGGGCTAGAGGTGAAGGTTTGGCCTCACGCCTGATTGAACCCGCGATGACCGACAGATGGCTGGTTCCTTCGGTGATCGCCGCCGCCGTGCTCGCAGTCGGCGTCGTGGGCGCGGGCGCTCTGATCGGCCGAGGCGTGGTGAACGCCCGGACCGGGGATCGCGGCGTCACTGTGCGGGGGCTGTCGGAGCGGATCGTGAAGGCGGACCTGGCGGTGCTGCCGCTGCGGTTCGCCTCGGCTGGCGACGCGCTGACCGACGTGCAGGCGAAGGTGGACGGCGACCTCGCCAAGGTTCGCGGCTTCCTGGCGCAGGAGGGCTATGCGCCCGGCGAGGTCGACTTGGGTCGGCTGGAGGTCACCGACCAGTACGCTCGCGAGTACCAGCAGGAGCGGGTGGGGGCGCGCTACCAGGTGGCGCAGACGCTGATCGTGCGCACCACCAACGTCGATCGCGTGCAGGCGACGGCGCGGCGGCTGAACGAACTGGTCCGGCAGGGGATCGTGCTGCAGGACTACCGCGGGCCGTCCTACCTGTTCACCGGCCTGAACAAGGTGCGGCCGCAGATGATCGGCGAGGCGACGGCCAGCGCCCGGACCGGGGCGGAGCAGTTCGCGCGGGATTCCCACTCGCAGCTCGGCGGCATCGCCTCGGCCACCCAAGGCTCGTTCGAGATCCTGGGCCGCGACCAGATCGGCGAAGGCGGCGGGCAGTTCGGCGAGGAGTCCTCGCAGATGTTCAAGAAGGTCCGCGTGGTGACGACAGTGACCTATCGCCTGAGGTGACGGGGGCTGATGGCTGGGCCGGCGTGGGCGGTGGGCGCAGGCACGGTCCGCCCCCCTTGATCGTGCCGCCGTTGGCGCAGGTCCACCCAGGGCCGAAACCGATCGGACCGGTCGGACATCCGGCCTCGCCCGTGGGCCACCTGCCATAGGGCCGCCCCCATGACCGCCAAGGTCAGCGCCAGCAGAATTGCGGTCGCCACATAGCCGCCAATCTGACTGCGTGGCTTTTGGCTCGGCGAGGTCACGGTGCGCGCAGCATGGTCAGTGGCGTAGGACAGGGCCGGGGTCGTGGTGGCACATTTCGCCCTCCTCTCCAGTGCGGTCGCATCGCCAGCCGCTTTGCGTACCCACGGAGGGTGGGTGGGGCCGTGTACTCAACCAGGCCCTGCTGATCAGCGCCGACAGGAAGAGCGCGGCAAGGATTGCGGCGATCACGTAGCCGGTGCGGCCGCTCTCGGGCCCTGCGGGTTTTGGCCGGCGCACAGTCAGTGGCGCACGGTGAGCCGTGACTTGCCCTGGCAGACCTCGCGATCGCCGATCTGCTGGCATTTGTAGGGGCCCTCGCCCGGATGCGGGATGAGATAGAGCCAGGCGACGGCGCCGACAGAGCCCAGGAAGAATATCAGGCTGAGCGCGATCAGGACGTAGCCGGCGGGCGAGCGCTTGGATTTCGTGGCCATTCGGGAAGCCTAGGACGTTGGCCACTCAAGGTGAAGCTTCGGGAAACGGGAGCCGGAAGCTCCGCCGTGCGTTGAAGGGCTCCGGCGCCTCGCTCACGGGGCGCGACTTATCCTGGAGACCTCAATGCGCCTTTCCCTGATCGTCACCGTCGCGGCCGCCAGCCTGGCGCTGGTCGCCTGCTCGCAGAAGACCGAGAACGAGAGCGCCGCAGCCGCCGACCACGCGGGCGACGCCGCCGCCTCGGCCGCCAACGACGCAGCCGCCAACACCAACGCGGCCGCAGCGACCACGGCCGCCGCGGCGAGCAATGCGGCCGACAACACCGCCGAAGCCGCCGGCGTCGCCGCGCGCAAGGCCGACGCCGCCGCCGACGCGGCCGCCAAGCAGCACTAGGTCATCGGAGGCGGCGAGTAGGTCTTGCGCCTACTTGCCGTCCATCCACTTGGCGACGCCGCCGTGGCGCGAGCAGGTGCCCGAGCGGTTGGTGCTGTCGCTGTAGGTGCCGTCGCTGCACTGGGCCGTGGCGTTGGCCGCGGTGACCGCGCCGGTCGCCGAGGCGGCGGCGGGCTTGGCGGCGGCCTTGGACATCGAGGCCGTCTGGGTCGGCTTGGCTGCCGGCGCGGCGGCTGCCGCAGTCGTCACACCCTTGCAGGCGGTCTTGTTGGCGTTGCCGGCCTTGGAACAGTCGTAGTTGCGCTCGGCGGTCTTGGCCGGCGCAGCGGCGGCCGGCGCGGGCTTGGCCGCGGCCATCGACGTCGTCGCCGGCGCAGCGCCCTTGCAGGCGGCCTTGTTGGCGTTTCCGGCTTTCGTGCAGTCGTAGTTGCGGGCGTCGGCGGTCTTGGCCGGCGCGGCGGCGGGTTTCGCAGCCGGCTTGGCCGCGGCCATGGAGGTCGTCGCGGGCGCGGCGCCCTTGCAGGCCGCCTTGTTGGCGTTGCCGGCCTTGCTGCAGTCGTAGTTCCGCTCCGCCGTGGCGGCGGCGGGTTTCGCGGCGGCGGTCTTGGTCGCGGGCTTCGCCGCGGCGGCCGGAGCCGGCTTGGCGGCGGCCGGAGCGGGTTTGGCCGCTGCGGCCTTGCACTCGGCCTTGTTGGCGTTGCCGGCCTTGGTGCAGTCGTAGTTTCTGGCGCTGGCGGGCCCCGCGGCGAGGACGAGCGGCGCGCAGAGCGCAATGACGGTGAGGCTGAGAAGTCGGCGCAACGGGATTCTCCTGCTCTTTTCGGCGCGGACGGGCGCAGTGGCGCAAGATTAGCAAGCTCTGATAGTCTTGGTACGTGAATTCCGTGCGGCGCCGTCCGCCAAGCGCGCGGATTGTACTGACCGGCCATGGTCAACGTCCGTTCACACTCTCCCCGACTTCGCTGATTCCAAAGGTCTTAAGGTGAAGCTTCCCCTCGGCGACCGTTATGTCGCGGAAAATCAGTAGAATTAACCGCAAGTATGAACAGGGCCTTCACCCTGTTTCTTTAAAGTCTGTGCTGGGATCACTGGTGCGAAGGACGCACGCTATGGCGCGGAGCACGGCAGGACATATCCACCTGGGGACGGGGCTAGACGCCACGCCCCATGCGACGCGCAGGCTGCTCCACCTTCTGCTACGGCGGTTGCTGCAGTTCTATTGGCTGACGTGCCTGGCGATCATCGGCATGGGCATGAACCAGATGTTCCCGCAGGTGGGCGAGAAGATCGCCTACGCCTTCACGGATCCGGCGCTGGAGCTGGAGCATCCCTTCGCCAACTGCGCGCTGGCCCACCAGGCGGGCTACTACAACATCCCCCGCAACTCGAAAGCCTATGTGCTGCGCCAGGACGAGGACCTGAACGGGAAGGCCTGCGAGCCCTACCCGAGCTACCCGCAGGACTATCTAAGGCGGCTGCAGGTGATCGAGCACCGGCTGGAGATGCCCTACGTCCGCAAGGGATAGGCCGCCCGCCCGTAACGACGGCTGCGGCGATACGCGGCAGGATCTTGCCCCATCATCCGCGCGCCAACCGCCTATGTCTGGTGGATGACGTTGTCCCGCGCCGTCGGGGCGTAAGGTGACGCTGGACGGGCGCGGGGTTGAAGACCGGATGGCGACAATTGCAGACGATGTGGCGGCGGTGGGCCGCATCGATGTGGCCGCCACGATCCTCGAGGTCGTGTGCCGCACGACCGGCATGGGTTTCGCCGCGATCGCGCGCGTGACCGAGGACCGCTGGGTGGCGTGCGCGGTGCGCGACGAGATCGCCTTTGGGCTGGTCCCCGGGAGCGAGCTGGAGCTGCAGACGACGATCTGCAACGAGATCCGCCAGAGCGGCCAGGCCGTGGTCATCGACGAGGTGGCGACGGACGAGGCGTTCAGCGCGCACCACACGCCGGCGATGTACGGCTTCCAGAGCTACATCTCGGTGCCGATCCAGCGGAACGGAGCGTTCTTCGGCACGCTCTGCGCCATCGATCCGAGGCCCGCGCAGCTCAACAATCCCGCGACCATCGGCATGTTCAACCTGTTCGCCGACCTGATCGCCCAGCACCTGAACAAGGACCAGTTGCTGGCCGAGAGCGAGGCGGCGCTGTTGTCGGCGCGCGAGGGCGCGGAGCTTCGCGAGCAGTTCATCGCGGTGCTGGGCCACGACCTGCGCAACCCGCTGGCCTCGATCCAGGCCGGCTGCCGGCTGATCGGCCGCACCGAGCTCGACGACAGGGCGGTCTCCCTGGTGGCGCTGATGCTCTCGAGCGTCGACCGCATGGCGGGGCTGATCGACGACGTGCTGGACTTCGCCCGCGCCCGGCTGGGCGGCGGCTTCGAGGTCGGCCTCAAGCCCGACCCGTCTCTCGCGGCGGCGCTGGAGATGGCGGTCGAGGAGATGCGGCTGGCCCATCCCGACCGGGAGATAACCGCCGACATCGCGCTGGACGTCCCGGTCTCCTGTGACACCAGCCGGGTGGTGCAGCTATTCTCCAACCTGCTGGGCAATGCGCTGACCCACGGCTCCGACACCGAGCCGGTGCGCGTGCGGGGACGCACGGAGGACGGGCGCTTTTCGCTGAGCGTGGCCAACGCCGGCCAGCGGATCGATCCGCAGACGCTGGAACGGCTCTTCCAGCCGTTCAGCCGCGCGTCGAGCCACCCGCACCAGAAGGGCCTGGGCCTTGGGCTCTATATCTGCGCCGAGATCGCCCGGGCGCACGGCGGCGACCTGACGGTGATCTCGACGGACGAGGAGACGCAGTTCACCTTCGCCATGCCGCTGGCCTGAAGGACGTTCCATGATCCGCCCGATCGTATTCGCTCTCGCCCTCGCCTGGAGCGCCGCGGCCCAGGCCGCGCCGGTCACCCTGCCGGGGCTGAGCTATGACGTGCTGGCGTCCGGACCCGCGGCGGGGCCGCATCCGACCCGGGCCGACAGCGTAACCATGCGCTACGTGGGCCGGCTGAGCGACGGGGCGGTGTTCTCCACCTCGCCCGACGAAGGCAAGGGGCTCTCCACCTTCGGGGTGAAGGAGGTGATCCCTGGGATGAGCGCGGTGCTGCAGCTGATGCGGCCGGGCGACCGCTGGCGGGTGACCATGCCTCCCTACCTCGCCTACGGACCGGGCCGGCCGCTGAGCGCCGCGTCGTCGGCCCAGACCGTCCAGAAACACGGCATCCCGCCCAACGCGACCCTGATCTTCGACGTGGAGCTGGTGGGGATCGTCCCGCCGAAAGCGCCGTAGGGTCGGCACTCTCGCATATCTCGTTCTGTGAACGCGTTACTCGCTCGGCACGGGAATTGAAGCCTTCAGGCCAAGCTGCGCCGCAATGGCACAGCCGCACCACTGGAGGGGCTGAAATGGCTTCCGTTGCAGTTGTCGCGCGTACCCGGCTGGAAGGCCTGGAATATCTGGTCCAGACCACGGGGGCGGCCGAATGGGCCGTCAACGAACAGGTCGCAGCCAAGTTCGAAACCCTGCGGGAAGCGACCCGGGCGGCCATGCGCCTGCCCAGCGCCCTTCGCGCCTTCGCCCTGCCCACGGTCTCCTGAGGTCATACAACTTACGAGTGAAACGATCATTCGCACACTTTCGGGTAGACTTGCTCTTTCGCCGGGGCCCATAGTCTCCTGAGTACCGAGGGCTTTCAGTGGTGAATCACCCCATGCCGTGGCTCGGCTTGAAGGTGTTGCTGGTTGAAGACGAGGTGATCGTCGCCTTGATGGTGGAGCACCTCTTGGACGACCTGGGCTGCCGCGTCGTGGGCCCTGCCGGAGAGTTGGCTCAGGCCTTCGCCCTGGCCGAGCGTGAAAGCTTCGACTGCGCCATCCTCGATGTGAATCTGGGCGGCCAGCGGGTCGACCCTTTCGTCGACCACCTGAAGGCGCGCGGCGCGCCGTTCATCTTCGCAACCGGCTATGGCCCTGCGGGCGTCCGCGAGGAGGATCGCGTGTGGCCGGTGCTGCAAAAGCCGATCAACGGCTCGATGCTGGGTGCGGCGCTCGGGCGGCTGCAACTCTCGCGCTAACGCGGGACAGCCCGACATCCTTCACGCGTGGCGTGAAAAACGCCTCCGCCGATCCCGCACGACGTCCGTCTTCGGAACTAACGGCGCCTGGTTGGGTTCTGGCGCTAATGCCGAGCCCCCACCCCGTCCCTCGGGAGGCGTGGCAGCAAATCCGGGGCCCTCGATCGCGTTCAGATCGAGGGCTCCTTTCCCCCCGAATCCCGCCCACTTAGATCGTGATGCTCCGTATACGGTGCATTATTTGAAAAACGACGACCCACGAGCGGAACCTCTCTTTTGTTCGAGAATTTTCGAAGCCTGGCTTGGGGGAGGACCGGATGGCTTCGGAAGATTCGGATCGCGGACGCGACTTCGTGCTGCGCGCACTGGCGGCGACCGAGATCGCAGAGGGGTGTTGCAACGCCGCCATCCGGCAGTCGTTCATGGACCTCGCCGAACACTGGCTCGATCTGGCCCAGCTGGTGCTGAAAACGCCCGAGCCGCCCGCCGGGTCCGCGCGCTAGGGTTCATTCCCAACCCGCTTGAGGCCCGACCGGCTTGAGGCCCGGCCCGCGATGGGTCAGGGTTCCGCCGCGCCGCCCGCGAGAGGCGGGCCCGTGGGAGAGCCGGCATGGCCGCTGAACCAATCCTGGAGCCGCAGCTCCCGATCGTCGATCCGCACCATCACCTGTGGGACCGGCGCAACTATGCGACCCCGGCGGTGGGCGAGCACCCATTCATGACCGCCATCGCCGACGCCCGGCGCTATCTGCTGGACGAGCTGATGGCCGACACCGGCTCCGGCCACAACGTCGTTGCGACGGTGTTCGTGGAATGCGGCGCCTTCTACAAGGCCGACGGCCCGGTGGACCTGCGCCCGGTCGGCGAGACCGAGTTCGTGAACGGGGTCGCAGCGATGAGCGCCAGCGGCCTCTATGGCGACATGCGGGCCTGCGCCGGCATCGTCAGCCGTGCGGACCTGCTGTTGGGCGACGGCGTGGTCGAAGTGCTGGAGGCGCATGTGGCGGCCGGCGGCGGCCGCTTCCGCGGCATCCGCAACAGCGCCTCATGGAACGCCGACAAGGAGGTGCTGGGCCCGCTGAACCGCGTGGAGGAAGGGCTCTATCTGCGCGACGATTTCCGCGCCGGCTTTCGGCACCTGGCGCCAATGGGCCTGTCGTTCGACGCCTGGCTCCTGGAGCCGCAGTTGCCCGACGTCATCGACCTGGCCCGCGCCTTCCCGGAGACCCACATCGTGCTGGACCACGTCGGCACGCCGATCGGACGCGGCTCTTATGAAGGCAAGATGTCCGAACGCTTCGACGTCTGGCGCGCCAACATCCGCGAGCTGGCCAAGTCGCCGCATGTGAGCGTCAAGCTGGGCGGCCTGGCCATGGCCTTCTGCAACTTCCCCTCGTTCCTGGCCGAGCCGCGCGCGCCGTCCGAACAGCTGGCGCTGGAGTGGAAGCCTTACATCGAAACCTGCATCGAGGCCTTCGGGCCGCAGCGCTGCATGTTCGAGAGCAACTTCCCGGTCGACATGGGAAGCTGCAGCTACGCGACCCTGTGGAACGCCTTCAAGCGGATCGCGGCGGGAGCCTCCGCCGACGAGAAGACGGCGCTCTTCAGCGGCACGGCGGCCAAGGTCTACCGGCTGTCGGTCTAGGGCCGGCGCTCTCGTTCCGCCCAAAGCGGTTCCGAGGGCGGGCACGGAACCCGGAACTCACAGGTCAGGCCGGTCGGCAGCCAATGGACGTCCACCTCGCCTCGCAACTGTCGCCTGGCCGATTGCTCGATCAGCGCGGTGCCGAACCCATGGCCCGCTGGCGGCTGCACTCTCGGCCCCCCGTACTCGGACCATGAGAGCAGGAGTTCGCCTTCCGGCTTGAGGCGCCATTTGACCTCGACGCGGCCGGTCTCGGTCGAGAAGGCGCCGTACTTGGCCGCGTTGGTCGCCAGCTCGTGCAGGGCGATCGCCATCGCCTGGGCCATTGCTCCGGTCAGGTGGATGCGCGCGCCGCTGATCACCGTGTTGCCGCCGCCCGCGCTGGCGTAGGGGGCGAGCTCACGTTCGACCAGTTGCCGGAGGTCCGCGCCGCGCCATCCGGTCTCGGCGAGCAGAGCGTGGGCGCGCCCCAGGGCGTCGATCCGGCCCATGATCGTCTCCTGAAGCTGCTTGACGGTCGGGGCCTTGCTCAGCCGGACCATTGCCTGGGCCACCGCCAGCAGGTTGTTGGCCCGATGGTCCACTTCGCGCGACAGCAGGTTGGTGAGCTCCTCCGCCTCCTTGCGCTCGGTGATGTCGTTGTTGGTCTCCAGGATCGCCGCGGGCCGCCCGCGCTCGTCGCGCTGCAACGACCATCGGCTGGACACCGTGACCCGCGCCGCGTCCCGCGTGGTGTGGACAAGCTCGCCTTGCCAGCGGTCGGTGATGAGCAGCTCGGCATTGATGTCCGCGAGCGGCGCCGGAAAGGTTGTCTGCATCAACCGATGGCAGACCTTGCCGACCGCCTCCCGTCCCGACCAGCCGTAGAGTTCCTCGGCGCCCCGGTTCCAGTAGGTGATGACATCATCCATGCCGCGCACGAAGATCGTGTCGTGCGTCAGGTCGAGGAGATCGGCCTGGGCGCGCAGCCTCGCCTGCGCCGACTGGCCTTGCAGGCCGAGGACGGTCGTCATCTCGATGGCTGCGATGCACAGCAGCATGTTGACCACGCTCTCGGTGCTCGGTCCGCCGCGGCGCGACAGCAGGGTGCAGACTATGGTGAGCAATACGCATCCGCCGGCGATGAACAGGACGCCGCGCGGCCGGGAGAAGCGGGTCGCCATCAGCACGACGGCCACATAGAGCCCGGCGATCGCCTCGCCGACGGGCGTCAGCAGGTCCGCGATGAAGATCGCGGCCGCGAGCGCGGCGGTCGCAACCGGCCGGAGCGCCGAGCTGGCCTTCCGCTGGGAACCCGCTGGATAGGTCATGGCTCAATACGTCCCGGTCCAAAACCTCCGCGTGCTGGTCCGGGGGCAGCTTAACCCTAGCCGATATTTTCACCAAACACTGTTCGGTAGGCGGCCGGTAGTGTGGCAGGAAAGTTATCGGGCGGTCCGGCTGACGGGTTCAGCGCTCGGGAAACACCCGCGCCCAGTCCGACTTCATGCTGACCACCTGGATGCCGAACGCGTCGGCGCGGTCGAGAGCTTCCGCGAGCGGGCTGAGGCGGAAATCGCGGTCATAGGCGACCTCGCGTTCGGCGTCGTCATGGTGGATCAGCAGGGCCAGCCGGCGGCCGGGACCCGACCTGACGTAGCGCAGCATGGCGAGATCGCCGTCGGAGTTGCCGAACGCCAGGATCGGCCGCCGACCGATGTGGAGCGCGATGTTCGCAGGCTTCACCTCGCGGTCGTCGAAGCTGTCCAGTTCCGCCAGTTTGCTGATCTGGCAGGGTCCGTCATCGACCGCATCGAACCGCAGTTTCACCGAGGAGCCGATCACCTGTTCCGGCGGCACGCCGTAGACCGCCTCCGCGAAGGGCCGCATGAAATCGACCCCTCCGCCGGAGACGATGAAGATCTTGAACCCGTTGGCGCGGAGATAGTCCAACAGCTCGAGCTGCGGCTGGAAGACGATCTTGTCGAAGGGCCGATCGAACTTCGGATGCCGGCCCTTGGCGAACCAGTCGCGCACCGTCGCCGCGAACGCCTCTTCCGTCATGCCCGCGTGGATGGCGAACGCGAACTCGAACAGGCCTCGCTTCCCGAGCGCATGGATGGCCGCCATGTCGCGTTCGAGGAAGGCCTTGAACGGCTGGCGTTCTCTCAACGCGGGATCGGCCGCCGCCATCTGGGCGGCGCGCTGCAGGGCGAACAGGACCTGGACCTGCGCCGGCTGCTCGCACCACAGCGTGCCGTCGTTGTCGAAGACCGCGATGCGTTCGGCGACCGGCACGAAGTCCGCCCCGCCTGACTCGGTCACCGCGGCCACGAAGTCGCGGATCGATGACTTCGCCGCTCCCTCTGCCCACGACGGAAGGGCGTCAGACATCGGGAGTCTCCAGCGAGCCCCGAGCCGGCGGCGGCGTAGCCGGAACCGCGCGCTGTTCCGGGGTCGGTGCGTTGGACATGCTGCACTCCAGATATGGGAAGCGAGCAGGCTAGGTCCCGGCGGGCGGGCGATTAATCGGGCGAATGCCTGAGGAGCGGCGTTCCGGGCCGCATCGTTGGCGGCTGTTCTGGATACCTGTGGTCGGAACCCGCGCTCCAAATAGCGTCAAACATCTACCTGGACGCGAACAGTCGCCGGGCCGACAGATCGCGTAGATCGGGAATTATCAACGCGCTCCATCGAATCAAACCTATGTTTTCCCTATGGCGACCCATCACAGGTTGAGCTACGCACTCGAATGCCGGGCCTGCGGCACAGCAGGTGTCGCTTTCATTTCCGAAAAGGCAGGCCCGCCGTTCGATGCTGAACCGGCTCGCCAGTACACGATCCCCGATGGCTTCCGGCTGCGCGCCAAGGCTTCGACCGCTTCCATCCCGGAAATCGAATGCAGCCGCTGCGAGGCGCTGGCTCGGTAGTTTCCCGGATCCCGACAAGCAACCGGGTCGATCCCCACGGGCGGCTAAGGGAAGTCCCCGATTGTCCGGAGCCAAGCCCCTCTCATCGTGCCCCATCGGCGGCTCACCCTCTGCGAGGCCGCTACGTACCTCAGTGGGAAGCGCGACATGCCAAACGGAAAACCCAACATCCTCTTCATCATGGGCGACGACATCGGCTGGTATAATATCAGCGCCTACAACCTTGGCGTCATGGGTTACCGGACGCCGAATATCGACCGCATCGCCAAGGAAGGCGCGCTCTTCACCGACTGGTATGCCCAGCAGAGCTGCACCGCGGGCCGCGCGGCTTTCCTGACCGGCCAGTCGCCGATCCGAACCGGTCTGACAAAGGTCGGACTTCCGGGCGCGACACTCGGGCTGGGGCCGGACGATCCCTGCATCGCCCAGGTCCTGAAGGCGCAGGGTTACGCCACCGGCCAGTTCGGCAAGAACCATCTGGGCGACCGCGACGAACATCTGCCGACCATGCATGGCTTCGACGAGTTCTTCGGCAACCTCTACCACCTCAACGCCGAGGAGGAGCCGGAGAACGAGGACTATCCGAAAGACCCTGAGTTCCGGAAGAAGTTCGGGCCGCGCGGCGTCCTGAAGTGCAAAGCCGACGGCAAGGGCGGCCAGACGATCGAAAACACCGGCCCGATGGGTTCAAAGCGCATGGAGACGGTCGACGAGGAATTCCTCGCCGGGGCCAAGGACTTCATCAAGCGCAGCAACTCGGCCGGCGGCCCGTGGTTCTGCTACTTCAACTCGACGCGGATGCACGTCTTCACGCACTTGAAGGAAGCGTCGAAGGGCAAGACGGGCCTGGGCCTCTATCCGGACGGCATGGTGGAGCACGACGGCCACGTCGGCGAACTGCTGGCCTTGGTCGACGAACTGGGCGTCAAGGAAGACACGATCGTCGTCTACACCACCGACAACGGCGCCGAATGCTTCACCTGGCCCGATGGCGGCACCACCCCGTTCAAGGGCGAGAAGGCGACCAACTGGGAAGGCGGCTTCCGCGTGCCGTGCGCCATCCGCTGGCCGGGGACGATCGAGCCCGGGTCCGTGATCAACGAGATCTGCTCCCACGAGGATTTCCTGGCCACCTTCGCCGCGGCGGCGGGCGACACCGACGTCGTCGACCGGATCCGCAAAGGCGGAAAGATCGGGGACAAGACCTTCAAGGTGCATCTCGACGGCAACAACCTGATCCCGGGCTTCAAGGGCGAAGCGAAGACCTGGCCGCGCGAGGGCTTCGCCTACTGGAGCGACGACGGCGAGCTGATGGCGGTCCGCGTCCGCCAGTGGAAGGTCTCGTTCATGGAGCAGAACAGCGAGGTCAATCACAAGACGCCGCTCGGCGTCTGGCAGGGCGCGTTCACCGGTCTCCGGGCGCCCATGCTGTACAACATCCGCTCAGACCCGTTCGAACGGGGTCCCGAGAGCATCTACTACGGCGACTACTCCGCCCATCGGATGTTCCTGTTCGTCCCAGCACAGGCCATCGTCGCCAAGCTGCTGGAGACCTTCAAGGAGTTCCCGCCACGCGCCAAGGCGGCGAGCTTCACCGTCGACGACGCGATGGAGAAGATCGGGACAGCAAGCCCGAACCAGAACTAGGCGTGGCGCTCAGGCGCCCGTGCGATCTACGCGCGGGCGCCGATGCGGTCGGCGTAGATCAGGCGGCCTTCGCCGAGGCGGGCCAGCACCTGCGGGAGCTGGCTCTCCTCGACGGCGAAGCAGCCTTCGCTGCGACCGAGCTTGCCGTGATCGCGCACCATGGCGGGGCTGACGTACCAGGCGCCGTGGACGACGATGGCGCGGGACTCGGCGTTGCTGTTGGTCGGATCGAGGCCGGCGATGCGCCGGGAGGGTCCATGCTTGCCGATGTAGAGCGGGCCGGTGCGATAGGCCCCTGCGGACGAAGCCGCCGAACCCGGCGCGTTGGAGAACCGCTCGACCCAGCCGCTGTGGTCCGGGTCCGATCCGCGGCCGTGGGCGACCAGCAGGCTGTCGATCCGGCCATCCAGCAGGTTGACCAGGTGGAAGCGCGGCGTCGAGGACGCGACGTCGAAGTCGGCCACGGCCATCACGTCGCGGGTGAACTCGCCGGGGTGACGGTCCAGCGCCGCCTTGGCGCGGGCCATCAGGGCGGGCGACGGGCCGGCGGGCGCGGCCGCCAGGGCGACGGTGGGCAGCAGCAGGCCTGCGCCGCCGACGGCGGCGGCGCCCAGCAACTGGCGTCTGGAAAATTTCGTGCTCATCGAGCCATCCATTCGGGCGCGCGGCGCCCTATCTCAGCGGTCATCGCGTTGCTTTCACAGGCTATCGCGCCAACCGTTGCCAACTCCTCTCCGGAACCCGAGGGATCCAGATGCTCATGACAAGGCCGTCGCTGCTGTTGGTCCTGGCGCTCGGCGGAGCCCTCAGTGCGGGCGCAGCCGGTGCGCAGGGTTCGAAGGTAAGTTCCCCACCCGAGTTCGCTCGAGCCGCCGATCAGCTCAAGCCAGGCCAATGGGTCTGGGCGGGAAATGTGGCGCCGGCTGGGCCGATCCTCGTGTACGTCGATCTGTCGCGGCAGCTGGCGACGGTCTACCGCAACGGCGTTCGGATCGGCGTCAGCACCGTTTCGAGCGGCAAGGAGGGCTACGAGACGCCGACCGGGGTCTTCACGATCCTGCAGAAGGACGCCACCCACCGCTCCAACAAGTACAACAACGCCGCCATGCCCTATCAGGAGCGGCTGACCTGGGACGGCGTCGCGCTGCACGCCGGCGGCCTGCCCGGCTATCCCGAGAGCCATGGCTGCGTGCATCTGCCGCTGCAGTTCGCCAAGGAGCTGTTCGCGATCACCAACCTGGGGGTGACCGTCGTCGTCGAGGGCAACGCCCAGGACCACATCCGCACCAGCGACTCGAGCCTGCTGGCCCCCCTCGATGCGAGCGGGAAGCCCACGCCGCCCCGGAACCTTGAGAACGAACCCTATCGCTGGACGCCGCACCTGGCGCCGGCCGGCCCGCTGAGCATCATCATCTCGAAGAGCGACCAGGCGATCGTGGTGCTGCGCAACGGCGTGGAGATCGGCCGCAGCGTGGCCGAGATCAACGACGACGACCCGGGATCGCACGTGATCAGCGTCACCACCGGAGCCGACGGCAAGCCGCGCTTCGTCTACGTCGGCCTGCCGGGACACGAGGAGGACAAGGGCCGCGAAGTGGACGAGTCGATCCTCAACCGGGTGCGCCTGCCCAAGGCGTTCTACGACCAGGTCCGACCGCTGGTGCGGCCAGGCGCCACCATCCTGGTCACCCAGTCCAGGGTCGGCGAGGACGGCGAGGGGCGCAAGCTAACGGTGGTGGACGCGGTGACGCCGACGCTCTGAGCGGCGCTGCTACTCCGCGGCGGGCAGCGGATCGGTTTCGCGGCGGCGGTAGATGCGCATGTCGCCCTGCACCAGCTGGCGGAAGCGGGCGATGTAGATCGGCAGGACCGACATCGCGACCCCGGCCATGTCGGCGAACATGTGGGCGGCGTTGAGCTCCCTGCCGGCGACGCAAGGGGTGATGCCCACGGCCAGCACCAGCCACATGGTGACCATGGCGATGTCGCCGCGTCGCACGAAGGGCAGGAAGGCATAGGCGCCCGCGGTGATGACGTAGAAGAGGATCGAGCGCGCCACCAGATTGTCGGACGGGAAGCCCTCGCCGCCCATGGTCAGGGGCGCGGCGATGCAGGCCGCCGCGGTCAACGCCGCAAAGGCGGCCGCGAAACGCATCATCCGGATCTGGGGGAGGGACAGAGAGAGCAAGCGGCCGGGATTCCTGGTTCGAACGCCGCCACCCTAGCCGCCGGGGGTCAATTCACAGTGAACTTAGATGGTTATCGAGATGTGAGTGGGCCTCGGGCGCGGCCTGTCGCTATGGTTTCGGCTCCCCCCGAAAACGTAGGAGACCGATCCGATGATCCGCAAAGGCAAGGCCATCTGGCAGGGCGCCGGCCGCGATGGGACAGGCGCGCTTTCGACTGACTCCGGCGTCCTGAACAACACGCCCTATTCCTATCGCACGCGCTTCGAGAGCCAGCCCGGGACCAACCCCGAGGAGTTGATCGCGGCGGCCCACGCCGGCTGTTTCACCATGGCGCTGGCCTTCCAGCTGCAGGGTGCGGGCCTGACCGCGACCGAGCTCGCCACCGAGGCGGCGGTCAGCCTGGACCAGGCCGACGGCGGATTCACGATCACCAAGTCGGCGCTCACCCTGCGCGCCAAGATCCCGGGCATCAGCCAGGAGAAGTTCGCGGAACTGGCGCACGCCGCCGAGCTGAACTGCCCGGTCTCCAAGCTCATGAAGGCCGAGATCACCCTCGACGCGACGCTGGAGGCCTCCTGATTCGCGCTGCTGTCGGCTGAGCGCTAAGGGACCCGCACGATGTCGCCGGACTGGATGGGCCGGGGACCATCGGCGTTGGCGATGACCAGGTCGTCGAAGGTGGGGACGATGCCGGCGCAGGAGACGCCGCTGGGCGCGTCGCAGACCTGGAAGTGCAGGTGCGGCTCGGTGGAGTTGCCGGACGATCCCAGCCGGCCGAGCGTCTGGCCGGCGTTCACGCGCTCGCCGGACTTCACGGCGATGCTGCCGGGCCGCAGGTGGGCGTAGACGGAGTATTCGCCGTTGCCGTGGTCGAGGATCACCGCCTCTCCGATGACCCCAGGCGGGCCGGCCGCGAGGTTGACGGCCTGCTGCGCGCCCAAGCGGCCGTAGTAAGCGTCGAGCGCCTCGCCCGGCTTCGGCAGCATCGGCGGGGCTTCCTTTGCGCCGGTGACCAGGCTCGCGACGACGCCGTCGGCGGCGGCCACGACGTCGGCGTTGTAGGCGTAGAAGTCCGTGTGCTTCGCACCGTCGCCGCGATGGCTGAGCCCGTCGGCGCCGATCTGGATTATGTCGAGCGCGAACTCCTCCGGCACCGCCCAGCGGTGGGTGGTGTGGAAGCTGGAAGCCGAGCCGGCGAGCCACGCCCCGGACTTCAGCGGCCAGCGGAAATGCGTCTTGGACGTCGCGCCGTCCAGCTTGATCGCGCCGGAGGCCACGACCTGGCCGGCCGGGCCGCGGGCGGTGACGCGCAGCTCGTCGCGGGCGCCCTTCCAGGCGAAGACCTGCTGCATGACCAGTAGCGCCTGGCCAGGCG
>JBOHKZ010000472.1:0-6367 GCA_050729355.1 Phenylobacterium sp.
ACGCAGCCCCGCTCCAGCACGACGCACCGGGTCAGGACGACCTCGTCCAACGATACCTCGTCGATCCGCTCGCGCACCGTGTGGCGGCCGGGCAGAAAAGAGGCGCGAACCCGACAGGCCCGCGCGCCGAGGCGCAGGTCGAGGCTGGCCGGCTGGACCTGATCGTCGTCGAAGGGGGTGTCGGCCGTGATCGCGCCGTTGGCGATCAAGGCTTCAATGGCTTGGCAGGGCAGGATGCCCGGGCGTTGGAGGTCGCTCATGGGCGACCGAGACTTAGCGGAGAACGCGGCTCTGGCAAGGCCTAGCTCCTAATGCCCCTGGCGGTGAGGAGAGGAGAACTGTGCGCCCTGTGAGCAATCCCCGGCTTGACGGGGCGCCCCGGCTGCCTTTGATGCCCGAGCTTTTCTAAAAGGAGTCCGCCGTGGCCGAAGATCCGAACGATTGGGACATCGAGACCAAGTCGGTGCGCGGCGGCATGGCGCGCAGCCCGTACGGCGAGATCTCCGAGGCGCTCTTCCTGACCCAGAGCTTCGCCTACGAGAGCGCCCAGGCGGCCGACGATCGGTTCGGCGGCGGGCCGGGCTTCATCTACCAGCGCTTCGGCAACCCCACGACGCAGATCTTCGAGGACCGGTTGGCGCTGATGGAAGGCGCCGACGTCTGCCGCGCCACCGCGTCTGGCATGAGCGCGGTGCATGTCGCCCTGACCGGCCTCCTGAAGGCCGGCGATCACCTGGTGGCGGGCCGTGCGCTGTTCGGGTCGTGCCGCTGGATCATCTCGGAATGGCTGCCCCGGTTCGGCGTCGAGACCACCTATGTGGACGCCACCGACCTGGAGGCCTGGAAGAACGCGGTGCGGCCCAACACCAAGGCGTTCCTGATCGAGAGTCCCGCCAACCCGCTGCTGGAGGTGACCGCCATCGGCGCGGTGGCCGACATCGCGCACGCGGCGGGCGCCAAGCTGGTGGTCGACAACGTCTTCGCGACGCCGATCTTCCAGAAGCCCTTGGCGCTGGGCGCCGACATCGTCGTCTATTCGGCGACCAAGCACATCGACGGCCAGGGCCGGGTGTTGGGCGGCGCGATCCTGGGTCCCACCGAGCTGATGACCGAGGCCTACAAGGACATCCTGCGCCACACCGGCCCTGCGATGTCGCCGTTCAACAGCTGGGTCCTCCTGAAGGGCCTGGAGACGCTGGAACTGCGGGTGCTGCGGCAGACTGAGAACGCCGGCAAGGTCGCCGACGTCATCGCCAGCTCGAGCAAGGTGCGCCAGACCATCTACTGCGGGCGTCCGGACCATCCGCAGGCCGCGATCATCGCCAACCAGATGACCGGCGGCGGCAACGTCATCGCCTTCGACCTCGGCTCCCGCGAAGCGGCCTGGCGGTTCCTCGACGCGCTGGAGATCGTCGACATCTCCAACAACCTCGGCGACGCCAAGTCGATGGCCACCCACCCCTGCACCACCACCCACCGCTCGATGCCCGAGGCCGAGCGGCTGGAGATCGGGCTGACCGAAGGCTGGGTGCGGATGAGCGTCGGCCTGGAAGGCGCGCGCGACCTGAGCCGCGACGTTTCGAGGGCGCTCGACGCAGCCTGACCGGCAAGGCTGCGATCAACCCTCCCCACATGACCGTCATCCCGGACGGCTGAAAGCCGATCCGGGACCCAGGGGCCAAGCCCGCTGCAGAACCTCCTGGGTCCCGGCTCACCGCTTCGCGGCGTCCGGGATGACAGGTTTTGATAGGGCGGTTGCAGACCTAGACCGGCGCGCGGACCCAGCCGACGCCCTGGTGGCCGAAGTCGAAGCGGTCGGGGTGCAGGATCTCGGCGATCATTTCGGCGGACTCCACCAGCCGGGGACCCGGACGGTTGAAGTAGTGGTGCCCGTCGATCACGAAGACCCGGCCGCGCCGCACGGCGGTGAGTTCGGCCCAGCCCGGCTGCAGGGCCAGTAACGGGAGATCGGCCAGGCTCTGCTCGATGCGGAAGCCGCAGGGCAGCAACAGGATCACGTCGGGGTCAGCGACGATCAGCGCCTCCCACTCGAGCCACGGGGAGTGTTGGCCGGCTGTGGCGAAAAGGCTGGTCCCGCCGGCGATCTCGATCAGTTCCGGCATCCAGTTGCCGCCGGCCATCAGCGGGTCGATCCACTCGATGGCGGCGACCGTCGGCCGCGCGGCGCCCCGGTTCCACACGGCGATGGCTTCCAGCCGGGCCTTCAGCTCCGCCACCACGGCGTGGGCCCGCGGCTCGACGCCCAGCGCCGCGCCGACGCGCAGCACGTCGCCCCAGACGTCGCCGAGGTCGTCGGGCGCCAGGGACACCAGGGCCGGCTCGACGCCCATCCAGTCGCAGAGCGCCTCCTCCAGGTCCGCCGGGGTGACGGCGCAGATGGCGCACTGGGTCTGGGTCAGGATCACGTCGGGCTTCAGGGCGCGCAGCAGGTCGGCGTCGACCCGATAGACCGAGACCCCCTGGGCGATGATCTCGTTCACCCGCCCGTCGATGTCGCGCGAGGTGCCGTCCAGGTTGACCTTGGTGGCGCTGAGCACCGGCAGGGCTTCGACCCGCGCGGGGAAGTCGCACTGGTGCGAGCGGCCGACCAGCTGGTCCGCCAGGCCCAGCGCCGCGACGATCTCGGTGGCGCTCGGCAGCAGTGAGACGATGCGCTGGCCGCTCATGCGCGGCGCCCGAAGGCCGGGAGCGGCCAGGCGGCGCGGCTGAGGGCGGCGTCGAGCGCCAGCAGGCCGGCGAGCCACGCGGCGTTGGCCAGTCCCACTGTGCTGATCACCCCCGGCCGCACCTCGCAGGCGCCGGTGATGACCTGTTCGACGCCCAGGATCACGACCTGGTCGGCGACGAAGGCGGCGATGAAGGCCGCGCCCGCCCGGACCCAGACCGGCTTGCCCGCGAAGGCCGCCAGAGCCGCGGCCGCGGCGGCCACCGAGACCAGCGCGGCGACGCCGAGGCCGACGCCCCACGAGATCGTCTGGGCGTCGCGCGGATAGTCGTGAACGCCAAAGCCGATGGCCTGGGCTGCGAGCCAGACCACGGCGGTCAGCAGCAGGGCGCGGCCGAGCGGCAGGGCGCCGGCGGCGATCACCGACACCGCCACCAGCGGTTCGAGGCAGCCGATCAGCAGGCAGCCGCCGAGCACAAGCCCGACGAGCCCGGCGGACCAGAGCGCGGTCCTGGGCGGAAGAAAATTGGACGTCATGGGTCGAGACCTCGCGGCGTACGTGACACGTCACCGCGCTGGACGTGGCCCGCCTACGCCCGCCACGAGGGCGCGCATCGGCGGTCCACTCACATCGGTGCACCCCGCCCAATGCGCTCGCGCGTGACCACGGCTGTGGCAGGTCTCCTGGCTCGCGGGTCAGGGCCTCGGACCGGCCTTCCCAGGGCTTTGCGGCCCCAGTGGCTTAGATCGGTCGTCGGCTCGCCGCTTACAGTTGCGGGGGCAGCTGCGGCTTTGCACGCATAGCGTACGCACCGCATTCCCTATTGAGCCCTTGCGGGCGCCACGCAGCCTGTTTGGCGCAGCCCGGCCTTTGCGGCAAGCGGCCTTAGGCCTCGGCGCGCTCCAGGGCGCCAGGCGCCACGGAATAGACCTTCGAGCAGTACTCGCAGGTCACATGGATCTGGCCATCGGGCTCGACCATGTCCGCGCGCTCCTCGGCGCTGAAGGACGACAGCACGTTGACGATGCGGTCCTCGTTGCAGCGGCAGAAGGCATGCAGCGGCGTCGAGCCGAACACCCGCACGCCGTTCTCATGGAAGAGCCGGAAGAGCAGGTCGTTGGACGACAGGCTGGGATCGATCAGCTCGTCCTCGCCAAGCGTCTCCAACAGCGCCTGGGCCTGGGTCCAGGCCTCGGCGGTGGAGCCGCGGGCGGCGTCCTCGGCGACGTACTGGATCAGCATGCCGCCGGCCCGCCAGTGCAGGCCCTCGCCCACGTCGGCCTGGCCGACCGCCAGCCGCACCCGGGTCGGCGTCTGCTCGGACTGGCCGAAGTACTGCTCGGCGCAGAGCGCCAGGGTCTCGCCCTCGACCTGGGTGACGCCCTGGTAGCGTTCCATGTCCTCGCCCTGGTCGATGGTCATGATGAACACGCCCTCGCCCAGCAGGGTCTTGGCGCCAGGCCGCGCGAAGCCGGCCGACGCCTCGGCCACCTTCTCGGCGTCGAACCGGCAATAGCCGCGCAGGCCGCCGGAGGTGTCGTAGTCGGCGACCACGTAGCGCACCGGGCCGTCGCCCTGCGCCTGAACGATCAGCCGGCCGTCGAACTTCAGGTTGGAGCCGACCAGCGCGGCGAGCGCGCAGGCCTCGCCCAGCAGGTTGGCCACCGGCTCGGGATAGTCGTGCGCGCGCAGGATTTCATCGACGGCCGGGCCCAGGCGCGCCAGGCGGCCACGCACAGGCTGGCCCTCGGTCTGGAAGGCTGCGACCAGGTCGTCGGGAAGGGAAGCTTCGGACATCGGGCCTATGTAGGAACGCGTTAGAGGTTTTCGAGTGCGACTCGTGCTCCCCCTGTGGGGGAGCTGTCGCCGAGCGACTGAGGGGGTCTTTGAGCCTCCAATTCCCTCTCCGTCACGGCTTGCTGCGCTCGCCGCGCCACCTCTCCCAGAGGGAGAGACTAAATCGCGCCGAGGCACCACGCGAGGATGGATTTCTGGGCGTGGATGCGGTTTTCGGCCTCGTCCCAGATCAGGCTCTGCGGGCCGTCGATCACCTCGTCGGTGACCTCTTCGCCGCGGTGCGCCGGCAGGCAGTGCAGGAAGACGGCGTCCTTGTGCGCCAGCTCCATCAGCTCTTCGTCGACCTGGTAGGGCTCGAGCGCGTCGAGGCGCTCGTCGTGGTCGGTGTCGCCCATCGAGACCCAGGTGTCGGTGATCACGCAGTCGGCGCCCTCGACCGCCTCGCGCGGGTCGTGGGTGGTCATCACCCGGCCCTGCTCGCCCTCGGCGCGGGCGAGGTCCACCAGATCGGGGTGGTAGATGGCCGGAGCCGCGATGTTCAGCCGGTAGCCCAGTTTCGGCGCCGCGTGGATGAAGCTGGCGCAGACGTTGTTGCCGTCGCCGACCCAGGCGATCGTCTTGCCGGCGATCGGCCCGCGATGCTCCTCGAAGGTCTGGATGTCGGCGAGGATCTGGCAGGGGTGCCCCTTGTCGGAGAGCCCGTTGATCACCGGCACGGTGGCCGACAACGCCAGACGCTCGACGTCATCGTGGACGTTGGCACGGATCATGATGGCGTCGACCATCCGCGAGAGCACCCGGGCGGTGTCCTCGATCGGCTCGCCGCGGCCGAGCTGCATGTCGACGGCGTTGGAGATGATCACGTCGCCGCCGAGCTGGCGCATGGCCGCGTCGAACGAGAAGCGGGTGCGGGTGGAGTTCTTCTCGAAGATCATCGCCAGCGTGCGGTCGCGGGCCGGCGCGTCGGCGTCGACCTTTCCCTTCGGCCAGCCCAGCCGCGCGGCCTTGCGCCGATGGGCGTCGTCCAGGATGGCGCGCAGGTCCGAGGCCTCGAGCCGCCAGAGATCGAGGAAGTGGCGCGGCGTCAAATGGCCGCTCACGCCGCCGCCTTGGCCTTGGCCCGGGCGGCCTCGCAAGCACGTTCCAGCATGCCCATCGCCTCGCTGGCCTCATCGATCGTCAGGACCAGCGGCGGCAGCAGACGCACGCAGTTGTCGCCGCCGCCGGCGATCAGCAGGCGCTGGTCGCGGGCGTGCTGCATGAACTCGCGGTTGGGGGTCTTCAGCTTGATGCCGATCAGCATCCCCTTGCCGCGGATGTCCTCGACGACGTCGGGAAAGCGATCCTTCAGCCCGCCGAGCTGCTGGGTGAAATAACCCGCCACTTCGCGCACGTGGGCGAGGAGTTCAGGCTTCACCAGCTCTTCGAGGGCTGCTGCGCCGACCGCCATGGCCAGCGGATTGCCGCCGTAGGTGGAGCCATGCGAGCCGACGACCATGCCCTGCGCCGCTTCCGCGGTGGCCAGGCACGCGCCCACGGGGAAACCGCCGCCCAGCGCCTTGGCGATCGCCATGATGTCGGGCTGGGCGCCCTCGGCCCACTCGTAGGCGAAGAGCTTGCCGGTCCGCCCAAGGCCGCACTGGATCTCGTCGTAGATCAGCAGCGTCCCGGTTTCGTCGCAGAGCTCGCGGATCGCCTTGAGCTCGCCTTCCGGCCAGGAGCGCGCGCCGCCCTCGCCCTGCACGGGCTCCAGCAGGATGGCCGCCGTGGTCGGGCCGACCGCGGCCTTGATGGCGTCGAGGTCGCCGAACTGCAGGTGCACGAAGCCCGGCAGCGGCGGGCCGAAGCCTTCCAGGTAGCTGGCGTTGCCCGAGGCGTTGACC
>JBOHKZ010000473.1:0-13921 GCA_050729355.1 Phenylobacterium sp.
AAGGGCGATGAACTTTGATCCCAGGGATCTCGTCTGGCCCGTGTTGAATCGTAATTTGACCCAGGAGGCACAGGACGCAGAGGCGGCCAAGGCGACGATCGCGCACGTGCGGGCCACCAACTGGGGCAGCAACATCCCAATGGTATTGGTCGAGGCGCAGAAGCTTGCCGAGACCGAAGCGGACCGGCGGCGCTCTGCCGACAATAAGGCTGCCATCTACTTAGCCGCGGTTGCGGCCATTGTTCCGCTTCTCGCCTCCACTGAGACCGTATTCTGGGACAATTCGGTTGAGACCGCTCCGCGCGCCCTTGCTGTTCCAGTTCTCATCCTTGCATTGCTTTACCTATCAGCCGCGGCCCTTTGGGCGGTTCGAACTTTGCGGGTCAGCGGCATCGGCCGCGTCGACGTGGAGACCTTCCTGGAACCACGCGGTCGTGGCGGACTCGGGAATCATCTCGCTAATGAGCACTTGGCGGCTGCTATGCACAACCGGGCCGGAACCAACCAGAAGATCACCTACCTAAAGATGAGCCACGAGTTCATATTGCGGGCGGCTGTCACCTTTGCAGCGCTGCTTGCGCTTGAGGCCAGCTGGGCACCGGCGATAAAGCTAATGAAGCTCGTCTGTTTAACGACCTGAAATAGTTGGCTCAGCCCGCAAGAATGGTCTGGGCCCTCTGCTTGGCGATCGGGACATGCACTCACGGCGCCGCCCTGATCTATGGCTGGAATAACCGCGTACCATTCGCGAGCGTCATCTTCTGGAATTCACTGACCGTCCTTGACCCATTGGCCGCTGCGCTCCTGTTTCTGCGACCTCGCATCGGAGTGGTCCTGACCCTGGCGATCATGGTGTCAGATGTTGGTCACAACATCTGGGCCATTGCCGCGTTCGAAGCGAACGTCTGGCTTGTTGCCGCCCAAGTGCTGTTCCTCATTTTCGTCTTGGTCACCGCTCGCCTGATTTGGCGCGACGCCCCAGGACAGAGTGCCTTGGTCCGCAATGGGTCGAACCCGGTCGTTGGATGAGCCCGCAGGTGAGCGCGGAACTCTTGCTTCACGTCGGCCGGAGTGCGGTAGCCCATTACGCCTTGCGGGTTAGGATCAATCTCAACTCGTGGCGCGGGCGGCCCGCGCCCTCCGCAAGAGCTTCGAAACATGCGCGCAAAGCTTCACTTTGGCAATCTGAGCGCGATGTATAGGCTTGCCGGAGAGGAGAGTTTCATGAGGCTTCAGATTTCCGCCGCAGTGCTGGTGGCGGCTCTATTCACTCCGGCGCTCGCCCTGGCAGGTGAGTGCGTGGGGTACACCGGCCCTGGCGGACCGTGCTCCACCGGTCCTGGTGGCGGTTTGTCAACCGGGCCAGGAGGTGGCCGCTCTACGGGACCCGGCGGCGGGCTGTCCACGGGACCGGGTGGCGGACTTTCAACTGGGCCGGGCGGTGGGCGCTCTACGGGACCCGGTGGTGGGCTATCCACTGGCCCAGGTGGCGGTATGTCGACAGGTCCGGGCGGCGGAATGTCGAGGGGACCTGGGGGCGGGCTTTCGACCGGCCCTGGCGGCGGATGCTCCACCGGCCCTGGCAAAAATCCAGACCCGTGGCATCGCCCCAACCCCAACTGCTAATGATGCCGCGAGCGCCGGTCAGCCGGTAGGGGCGTTCAAGCATGTGCAACCGCTACGCCATCATGAAGTCCCGCGCTGCGCTGACCGCGTGGGCAAACGCCGCCACCGACCGCAACAATAACCAACCGCCGATGTCAGGCGTCTATCCGGACTACGCTGCGCCCATCGTCACCAATGCCGCTGGCGGAACCCGTGAGTTGCGTGATGTCCGTTGGGGCATGCCATCCTCGAAGAAGGCGCTCATGGATGCCACCACGAAGCGTGCCGACAAGCTGCGCGCGAACTGCGCGCGCAGGTTTGCCGCATCCTGGAAGGCGGAGAGCGCGCCTTTCATGCCCGGGAGCAGCGCTATGCACTCGCGAACCAAGCGGCGACGGCTCACCTGGCGACGGGCTGAGGACTCCTGCGACCAGCGTGGCCGACCTCCTTACTTCGCGGCTTCCGCGAACAGATCACCTTGCTCCGTCTCAATGTGCAGAGCGTTGGTCTCGACGGGGGCGTCGAACTCGCGGTCGATCCGCGCCAGGGGGTGTTTGAAGAAGTGAGGAATGCCCGTTGAACCGGGGTTCACAGACCCCTGTGACGGTGTTCACGGTCATAGCTCTTCGCCATTGAGCAGGGCGTCGTAGCCGGCGCCGAGCCATTCGTCGCGGACCTCGCTGTGTGCTGCCCAAAAGCCCTGCAGGCCACCCACCGCACCTTGGCGCGCAAAAGGCAGGTCCAGGAATTCGAACTGATTGTGCTGCGGAACCGGCACCGCACCGGCGCGCCAAGAGCTGAACAGCACGCCGGCCTGCAGCACCTGCCGCACCGACAGGAGGATCCGCGCGGCGCGATCGACCTCGTTGAAGGACAGGCCGCTCTTCGCCTTGTCCACCTGCCCACGCGAAAATGCGTCCGCTGCATGGGCAATCGTCTTGTGCCGCAGGATGCGAATGGCGCTGAACACCTCGTCGTTGAGCGCGGCGTTCAGTCGTTCCAGCAGGTCCATTGAGACCAGGTCGTCAGGCGAACGCGCCTCGGGCGCGACGTCGGACAGGCGGTCGAACTGCGCGTGCATCCGCTCGGCCTTGCCCCAGTCAGCCTGGCCGCCGTCGCCATGCCAGAAGAACGGTTCGCCCTCCTGAGCTTTGGCCAACTGGGCCTGGATCTCGCGTGCGCGGATCGGCGCATAGTCGTAGGGCGCACCTTCCAGGCCGAGGAAGTTGGCGCGGGTCAGCAGGCCATGGTGGGCGATGACGTCGTCGAGCAGGCGACGGAGCGAAATCACTCCCTTCTTCGGCTGCTTCGGGTCCGAGTACTCCACCAGCTTGGAGATTCCGAGCACCTGGCTGGCGACGTAGCCCTGGTCGAGGAACTGGGCCAGGATCGGCGCGACGGCGGCCGATGGCCCCGCTGCCTCAGTGTCCTTGCGCGCCTCGTTGAAGGTGCGGAAGACCGCGTCCTGCCACATCAGCTGGCTGAGCTGGCCGTTGATCGAATGCACCGGATCGCCATCCAACCATTCCAGCCAGCGTTCGTGCGCCAAGCGGTACTCCTCCAGGCTCATCCGAGCTTCACCTTCCCGGGCCGCGGCGCCGGCGTCGTTCGCGACCGGCGTGCCCGCGCGGCCTTCGCCGGCGGAGTCTTTTCTTTCTTCGCCGCCGAACGCAGGCCCTCTCGCAGCGCCCCGATCCGCGTGGCCTCGTCCTCATCCAGGTCTGGCGCCTCGGCGAAGGCGTCGCAGGCGGCGAGCAGCGCCTTCGCGTCGTAGAAGTCGCGATCGGCGTTCCATCCGCGGAAGAACCATTGATTGCGCCCGGCGTCTGAGACCGAGCGCGCCAAGATCCCGCTCGCCACCTTCGCCAGGGCGTGCGGATTGGCCTTGACCAGCTTGGCCAGCCAAGCCTGCGCTTTGGACCGATCGCCCAGCGTGGTCCAGGTGAGCATGATGTCCCAGTAGTAGGGCGCGGCGGTCAACGGGCCGGCGCGCTCCGCTTCGATAGCCGCGAGCGCCCGGCGCCCTAGTTCCTTTAGCGCCGGCTTGTCGATGACATCGCCCACTTCCGCACCCTCGTCCGGCAACACGCCGGACTCCCGCGCCCGCCAGACGTAGAGCGTCGCCAGGACTTCGGCGGGCGTGTCGTCGCCCACGGCCTCGAGCAGCGCCTGGCCGGCGGTCTTCGAGTCCCAGCCGGCGAGGATCTGGCGCAGCAGGAAATGCATGCTGATGCGCGGCGGAAACATCGCCCCACCGCCCTCCCGGGCCTGGATGAAGGCGGCCTGCCTGACGAATGCGCGCAGCATCGCCCGCCCGGACCGCATGCCGATGCGCGGGACCTGCCGGTACTGCAGCTCGTCGATATAGTCGCCGACCAGCGACTGGCCGCGCGCATCCACCATGGCGATCGCCTTTCCAAGCGCCGCGGTCTGCACGCCTTCATCCTCCGGCGCCGCCGCCGCCGCGTCGACCAGGGCCTTCGGGATCACGTGCTCGGACGGGAAGAGTGCGAAGTAGGCGTCATAGCCCTTGGGGGAGGCGATGCCGCGCCGATGCACCGTCTCGGCCCACATCTCGCCGAATCCAAAACGGTCGTCGATCCGCAACAGCGCGGACTTGGCGGGGAACAGAGCGCTGAGCAGTTCGACGACGTCCTCTCGCTGCGGAGCCTCGAGACCCTCCCGGAAGGCCGCGCCGTATGCCATATTCTCCTCGTCGGACGTGTACCCCGGGCTTTCGATCAGGAAGTCCCGGTTGGCGCGCACCCAGTCGAAGACTTTCGGCTCGAAGAGGCGCAACCCCTCCATCGCCACCACGTCGGCTGGATCAACCTCCTGGGCGAGCGGCGGCCAAGCGAACCGCAGCGCGTTGGTCAGCCGCACGATGTCGCGCGGGCTCTGGATCCAGCGATAGAAGCCGTGGGTGACGATCTCGCGCCAGCGCGCACTCGCCTTCACCTGGGACAGCACGAAGGCCATCTCGCGGTCCACGCGCCGCAAGAGCGCCGCCCGGCCGGCGTGCGGCAGCTCCACTTCGTGCTGGATGATCTTCTCGGTGAAGGTCGGCTCGCCGCTCTGGCGCTGATCGCCTTCGCCCAGCGCGCGCCAGACGATGCGCCTGTCATAGGCCAGGACGTAGACGACATTAGGCAGCTGACCGACGGACTTCACCATCTGCATGATCGCCCGGACTTCGCCAGGCTCCAGCCGGTCAATGTCGTCGATGAACACGAGGAAGCGCCGGCCGCTCTTCTTCAAGCGCTTGGCCAGATCCTGATAAGCCGCCTGCAAGGTCGGCTCGCCGAGCCAGGCGTCAATGGTCTGCTCCATCGCGGACTTGGCGATGGAGCCGCCGGTCCCGATCGCCACCGCCTCCGGCGGGTGGGCGGCGACCGCCAGGGTCACGGCCGCCTTCACGGCCGGATCGACCGCCGCCTTCGCGGAAATGCGGGCGACCTTGCGCACCTTGCGGATGGTCTCGCCGCCGTCCTTCAGTGCCTCGGCCAGCACGCGGAAATAGGCGCTGATCAGGTCTTGATGGCCGGAGAACATCCAGGGCGAGAAACGCACCAGCTCAAGAGCGCGCTTTGGATCGGCCTGGTTCTTGGCGCTCAGGAAGTGGGCGATGAAATTCAGCGCCGTGGTCTTGCCTGACCCCCAGGCACCATGCAGGCCGATCACATAGCCGTTCGGCGCCGGCAGCTCCCACAGCACGTCCGCCAGGCGCTGCGCGAAGGGCCGATAGCCGAAGTCGTCCTCGGTCCAGGGGTCGCGGCGCGGGGCGTCGTCGGCGAAGGCAAATCCTTCAGACGATGCTGTCGCCTCCTCGTCCTCCAACCTGAACCTCCTCCAAGGCCTCGCAGTCGCGCCGCCAGCGGGACTATGCCACGTGGAGAGCCTTGAGCCACCGGACGGTCCGCCACAAGTCATGGCCACCGACCTGCCGCACGAGACCCTCGCCCGGTTGATGGCGACCAGTTCGGCACCGCTCCCGAGCAGCGACGTCTCTGTGGTGCTTAGAGAAAAGTCATGAAGCCTGATCGGGAATTGAGCCCGAGCTCACGGATTTGCAGTCCGCGGCCCTTTGCGGACGTTCCGAATGTCTCTGTTGAGTCAGAAGGCGACATCGCGCCGTGCGTCGGCTGGAGTTCCCCTGTCGATGGGTCAGCCGCAGAGCATCGGGGCGTTCGGGGCGCGCGTGGTCGAGAGTCGGCGAAGTGTGACGCGGCCTTCAACTCCCCAAATCGGACCGCGCGCGCGTAGGGCAGGGAAGCTGGTGGTCCTTCCGCGACGTCCCTGCTTGGACCTTCTCGCGAGACCGTCAGCTGGTGGCGGCGAGGCCTCTCGGCGGGGCGTAGGTTCGGCGGTCTGGTGACATAGCTGATGGTGGTGGCGTCTCTGCGGGGTCTGGCGCGCTGCTGGCGGCCTCTTCTGGCTTCATTGGGTCGGGTCCGGCCCCGCGGCAACGGCGGGCCGGCTTTCTTCCCCTGGCCGTTGGCCATTCCTCGCGAGGCAAGAAAACCGGCCCTCAGCCGTCCTGCGCTGCGCTGCGGGCCTTCGGCTGCCGTGGGGCCTTGCTGACCCCGACTCCTGGATCGCCATCGAGGCCGCGACAGGCGTGGCCCGAGCAGACAGGAGACACCCAAATGGCCACCATCGGCGCGTTCACCAAGACGGAAGACGGTTCCTACACCGGCTCGATCAAGACCCTCGGCCTCAACGTGAAGTCGGCCTCGCTCCGGCCCATTGAGAAGGTCGACGGCAAGGGTCCCGACTACCGCGTGTTCGCCGGCGACACCGAGTTCGGCACGGCGATGAAGAAGACCTCCCGCGCCAACCGCGACTACCTCTCGGTCAAGCTGGACGACCCGAGCTTCCAGCGCCCGATCTGGGCCGCGATGGTCGACGACGAGGAAGGCTACCGGCTGATCTGGTCGCGCAGCCGCAGCGCCCAGTCCCAGGCCTGACCTCCCGCAGCGCCCCGTCTCCGGACGGGGCGCACCCCCTCACAATCCTGACGAAGAGGCAGCCGCCATGTCGCGCCCTCACGACCCTGCACGCCCGGATCTCTACGCCCGGGTCACCAACCTGATTATCGCCGACCTCGAACGCGGGGTCCGGCCCTGGACCAGGCCCTGGTCCGCCGAGCATCTCGCGGGCCGGATCAGCCGGCCTCTCCGCCACACCGGCGAACCCTACAACGGCATCAATGTCCTGCTCCTTTGGGCGGCGGCCGTGGATCGCGGCTTTGCCGCGCCGACCTGGATGACCTTTCGCCAGGCGCTGGCGCTGGGCGGCTGCGTCCGCAAGGGCGAGCATGGCGCGACAGTGGTCTATGCCGACCGGCTGACCCGCGAAGAGACCGACGAGCAGGGCGAGGATGTCGCGCGGACGATCCCGTTCCTGAAGGCTTACGCCGTGTTCAACGTGGCGCAGATCGACGGGCTGCCCGAGCGGTATGCGGCGGCGTCGGCTGCGCCGGCGGGTCCCGAGCGGATCGCGTCTGCGGACGCGTTCTTCGCGGCCACCGGCATGACCCTCCGGGACGGCGGCGGGCAGGCCTTCTATCTGCCGTCTGGGGACTATGTGCAGATGCCGCCGCTCGCCGCGTTCGACGACGCGGAGGCCTACTACGCGACGCTGGCGCATGAGGCCACGCACTGGACGGGACATCCGACGCGGCTGGCGCGCGACTTCCGGTCCTCCCGCTGGGGCGATGCGGGCTACGCCGTCGAGGAACTCGTGGCCGAGCTCGGCGCCGCCTTCCTCTGTGCGGAGCTGGGCCTGGCGCTGACGCCGCGCGCCGAGCACGCGGACTATCTCGGCCACTGGCTGAAGGTGCTGCGCGCCGATCATCGCGCGATCTTCACGGCCGCGTCGCACGCCCAGCGTGCGGCGGATTTCCTGAAGGGCCAGGGGGTGTCCCCATGACGCCGAAAGCCCATGCCGCTGGCGCGTGGGGTGACCGACCGCAGCGGTCGCTGCGCCGCGGCTCGTCGTGAGGTGTATGTAACTTACCGATTGCGTTCGTTCACTGTATGTTCTATACAGAATGGATGACGCGCGCACCGGCAAACCCCAAAAAGAACACCCTCACGCTGAAGCTCGGAAGTTGGCTTGAAGCGAATGCGACAGGCTGGGGCATCGTCGCCATTCCCGTTGTGATCCTGCTGTTGCTTGTCGCCGCGAAACTCGGCGTGCTCTAGGGCTGCCGCCGCCGCCAGATCGGCCTTGGGGTTTCAGGCCGAGCGGCCCCGCGCCAAGGCTTCTGCGTCGGCGGCGCGAATCTCTTCGGCGGACGCCGCGCCCCGGACGAGGCCGCAGATCCAGAGGGCGTCCGCCGGTGAATAGGGCTGTCCGCGCGCGGCCATCTGCAGGTCTTGGTAGGGGGAGGGCTGGTAGCCGGCCAGGGCGTAGGCCCGGCGCAAACCGCCGAAGTGGATGCGATAGACCGCCACGGTCGGGCAGTCGGGGGCGTGGTCGATGATCCAGCTCGAAAGCCTGCCCTCCCGCCGGTAGACGGCGCGCAGGTTTTCAAGCAGCGCTTCATCGCTCGCCGCGGCGTTGCGACGATAGCTCTCGATCGGGCGTGCGGCGCGAAGCCGGGCGCGACAATCCGCCAGGGATTTTCCGAGTCCGGCCTCGAGATAGGCCGCCGTCAGGCTGCCGAACACCCGGCGGTAGACTCCGACCGGATAGCCGTCCGAGGCCCCGATGATCTCCGCCGAGAGATGATCGTGTTTGGCGCGCAGCCGGTGCAGGTCGGCCAGCAGCACCGCCTGGCTCACGAACCGATTGCCGCCGGCGACCAGGAAGACCTGGGCCTTGCCCCAGGTGGCCGCGCTGACAATCGCGGGAACTGTGTTCAGGCGCCGGCGCCAGGTCGATCGCGGCGCGTGTCCGACCCAGTGGTTCAAGTTGAAGATATCCTTCCCCAGGACCGCGGTGCCGCAATAGACCTCGTTGGCGAGCAGCGTGCGCACAGCGGTGGTGGTCCACGGTCTTCCCCGCCGAAGGGTGTCCCGTCGGGCGTTGAGTTCGCGGATGATCTGCGCTGTGGAGCGTTGGCGCCGGACGAAGGCCTGGAAGATGCGGCGCACGATCGCCACTTCCTGCGGCGGACCGGGCGTCAGGACAATGCGGCTGCCAGTGTAGGATTTCTTTTCGCCCGGGCCGAGGATCCGGGGCGGGATGTCGCCAGGGCCGACCTGTAGGCGCTGGATGGCGTAGGGCGCCGATCCGCCCGAGAAATAGCCCTGAGCATGCAGCTCGATGTGGACGCGCCGGATCTTCTCCGAGAGGTCGCGGCTGAAGTCGGCCGCCAACACGCGTTTGAGGTGCTTGACCAGCGTGGCGGCCAGGGTCTCGTCGTTGGCGAAGACTTCCGTCGTGTAGTGGAGGGAAAGGCCCGCGGACCGGCACAGGAACTCGTAGTGCGCGCTTTCGTCCGGATCCTGGAAGCGGCCCCAGCGGCTGACGTCATAGACCAGGATCGACTGGAAGCCCGGTGCGCCGGAGATGACATCCTGCAGCAGCTTCTGAAGGCCGGGGCGCCGGTCGATCGTCAGGCCGCTGACCCCGGGGTCGGCATAGGTCGCCACAATCTCGAAGCCGTGCGCCTGAGCGTAGGCCGCGTTTGCCGACGTTTGTATGCGAATGGAGAGGCGTTGCGTGTCCCTCGACATCCGCACGTACTGCGCCGCCCGGATAACGGATTTAGGTGATGGCTCAGTGGCTTCCACGACCACCTCCAGACCCCGCCGAACGGCAATCTACGCCTTCGCGCGACCCCTCGTGGCGCCAATGCGGTGATCCAGGCCTGGCGGCCTCCGCGGCGCCGTAGCCAAGTGTGGCGCAGGTGAGATCGACAACATCGCTTCGCGCCACGCCGGGGGTGACGGCAGCCGCAAACTCGATGTCACGCCTTGGCCCGGTTGGGGGGCGCCGACCGGCGCGGCGGGTCGGCCGTGGGAGCCGTAGTCGTACGGCTCGCGCGGTCGGAGGGGAGGGGCCAATCTGAAGTTCGAGGTCTAGGGCAGGATAGCCTTGGCGGCGGCGGGTCTTTACGCGGAGCGGTCCGTGGCGAACTTCAATGTGCGGGTGCCGGACGAGGCGGCGGCGCGGTTCGACGCCTGGGCCGGCGCCTGGGGCGGCCGGTCGCCGGCGCTGCGGCGGTTCATCGTCGAGGCTCCGGCTGGCGGGGAGCCGGCGTTCGCGGCGGGGCGGTTGGCCGCCCGTCCCGTCAAACTGACCGTCCGATTGACCGCCGCGGACGGCGTCGGACTCGAGGCGGCGGCCGCCGAGATCGGCCTGACGCCCAACGCCTGGGTGGCGGCGCTGGTCCGCCGGCGCTTGCAGGGGCGCCCAACCTTCGGGCGGCGGGACGTCGTCTCGCTGATCGCCGTCCAAGCCGAGCTGCGGCGCATCGGCGTCAACGTGAACCAGATGGCGCGCGCCCTGAACACGGCGGTGCTCGAGGGCCGGGTGCTGGACGTGCAGCTGGTCGCGGTCGACGACCTGCGGCGCGAGCTGCGGGCGCACCTGACCGCCGTGCGCGAGGCGTTCGCCGGCAACCTCGCCTACTGGGATGTGGAGCTGTGAGCGACTTCCGGGTGGTGCGGGGGTTCGAGGAGGTCTGGCGGCCGCCGGTCCGAAGGGGTGTCCGGACGCCGGAGACGGTGTTCGGTAGGGGTCCGGCCTCCGACGTCCGGGCCAGGCTGTCGCGGATCGTCCGGCGGGTCCCCGAAGTCATGGTGAAGGTGACCGGCCGCACCCGCGATCCCGGCCACCTGGCGGCGCATCTGAGCTACATCACCCGCAACGGCGACCTGCCGGCCGAGGGCCGCGACGGCTGGCCGATCTCGGGGCGCGGCGAGGTGATGGAGCTGGCGGGAGATTGGGCGGCGGCGAGCTTCGGCGATCCGCGCCGGCGGCGCACGAGCCCGCTCAGCCTGGGGCTCATCCTCTCGATGCCGGCCGGGACGGATGCGTTGCGGCTGCGGGACGCCGCGCGGGCGTTTGCCGCGGCGACGTTTGCGGAGGGGTTTGACTACCTCTTCGTGCTGCACACGGACGCCGGCCATCCTCACGTCCATCTGACGGTGAAGGCGCAGGGCGACGGGGGCGAGCGGCTCAATCCGAAGAAGGCGGATCTCGAGGCCTGGCGGCAGGGGTTCGCTCGGGCGCTGCGCGACCACGGGATCGAGGCGGAGGCCACGCCACGGCGGGCGCGCGGGGTCACGCGCAAGGCGGAACGCGGTCCGGTGCGGCGCTTGCGTGACCGTGCGGCGCAGGGGCGGGGCGCGATGCCCGAGGTGCGGCGCCAGGCCTATCGCGAGGCGGCGCAGGCCGCGTTCGGCGGCGACGAGGCCGTGCGGGTGTGGGAGCGCCGCGCCGCGGCGCGCCAGGCGCAGGTGCGCGCGCTCTACCTGGCGCAGGCGCGATTGCTGCAGGGCTCGACGGCGGCGGACGACCGCCAGCTTGGCGACGCCGTGGAGGCGTTTGTGCGCAGCCTGGCCCCGCCGGACAGCCAGAGGCTCGCCCTGGCCCGCGAGCTTCGGGCCGCCAACCGGTCCCGCGCGCCTGCGCGGGATGGCGAGGATCGGCGTCGCTGACCGCCGACTCCGCTTGCCGTCAAAATTATATCCTGCCACGATATGAATCGGTTGGCGGGGGCGGATCGCGCGAGCCTGGAACCTGTCGCATGCGGCGGAAAACAGCCTTGATCTCGGGCGCCGGCGTGGCGGGACCGGCCACGGCCTATTGGCTGAACGCCGCGGGCTGGGAGACCACCCTCGTCGAGCGGGCGCCTGCCCCACGGACGGGCGGCTACGTCCTCGACTTCTGGGGCCTGGGCTACGATCTCGCCGAACGCATGGGCCTGCGGGGCGGCCTCGAGGCCCTGGGGTACCACGCCCGGGAGCTCCGGGTCGTCGGCGACCGCGGCCAGCGGGTGGCGGGCTTCGGGACCAGGGTGTTCGAGGAGCTGACGGGCGGCCGCTATGTCACCTTGGCCCGCAGCGACCTCTCGCGCCTGATCCTGCAGGCCGCCGCGCCGGCGACGGAGTTGCTGTTCGGCGACGAGATTGTCGCCCTGGCGCCGGACCCCGAGGGGGTGTCCGTGGACCTGGCGAGCGGTGCGCGTCGGCGCTTCGACCTGGTCATCGGCGCCGACGGCCTGCACTCGCAGGTGCGCCGGCTCGCCTTTGGGCCTGAGGCGGCGTTCGAGAAGCCGCTCGGCTATGCGGTCGCGGCCTTCGAGGCGCCGGCCTATCGCCCACGCGACGCCGACGTCTATCTGATGTACGGCCAGCCGGGCCGCATGCTGGGCCGCTTCACCCTGCGCGACGACCGCTGCCTGTTCCTGTTCGTCTTCGCGTTCGAGGACGAACTTCCTGCGGAGCCGGAGGGACAGACCCGGCTCCTGAAATCCCTCTACGGTCGGGGCGGCTGGGAGACCGATGCGATCCTGCAGCGGCTGGATGCGGCGCCGGACCTCTATCTCGACCGCGTCAGCCAGATCGTCGCGCCGGCCTGGTCGGAGGGCCGGATCGCGCTGGTGGGCGACGCGGCCTTCTGCGTCTCCCTGCTGGCGGGCCAGGGGTCGGCGCTTGCGATCGTGGCCGCCTATGTGCTGGCCGGCGAGGTCAGCCGCAACGGGGATCTGACAAGGGGGCTTGTGCACTACGAGCGGCGGCTTCGAGACTTCATCACCGGCAAGCAGGCCGGCGCCGCCCGGCTCGCCGGCGCCTTCGCGCCGCAGACGCGCCTGGGCCTTTGGTTCCGCAACCGGGTCATTCAATCGCTGGCTATTCCAGGGGTCGCGAAGATGGTCGTGGGCCGCGAGGTCCTCGACCGCTTCGCGCTACCGGACTACGCGCTGACGACCCGCGACAGCCGCCCTGGACCCCGCGCGCGCCAAACCTCCCGCTAGGGCCCGCGGCCGCGACCGCTTCACGTCGTCGGCATCGCCCTTGGATCGCAGAGCGATATTCCTTAATCGTGTACCAACGGACGCGGTGGACTTGGGCCTGCGTCGATCGCCTGGGACGCACGAGGGGCGTTGCATGCACGATCATTCGAGCTCGGTCACGGGTCGTCGCGCGGCGCACCGGTCCTCTCCCGCGTGCGATATCCTCGGTCAGCCGCATCAAAGAGTCCGTGCGGCGCGAGTGACCCCCGTCGAACGCGAGGTCAGCGTCAGCTTCCGCCCTATGTCGGCGACCCGGCCCCCGGTCAATCTCGCGACCGCCGGCTCGGAGGTTGCGCGCGCGCGTCAGGCGCCGGAGGGCCGATCATGATGGGGGCGGCGGCTTTGGTCACGGCGCGCATCAGCCGGTTCCTGCCGCGCTACGCCGCCGCCGCGGGCTTCGTGCTCGTCGTCTTCCTCCTGCGCCTGCTGCTGGAGCCGTGGCTGCGCGACACCCACCCCTACGGCGCCTTCTATCCCGCGGTCTTCCTGGTCACCTATGTCCTCGGCCGCGGACCGGCGGTGCTTGCGGCGCTGCTCTCCGGGGCGCTCGGCTTTTGGGCCTTCCTGGCGCCGCAGTTCGGATGGGGCGGAGGCCTCGACGTCCTGGCGCCCATGCTGTTCTTCGCCGTGACCGCCGGTGCGGGCATCTGGCTGATCAGCGTCCTGACCTCGGCCCTGGACAGCCTGGGTTTCGAACAGGAGCGCCTGAAGGCCATCGCCGACGCCCACGCCGGGCTCTTCAAGGACCTCCAGTCGCGAATAGGCCACCACATGCAACTGGTCGCCGGCGTGCTGGTCCTGAGCTCCCGAGGCGAGCCGGATCCCGAGATGGTCGAAATCCTGCGCACGGCGGGCGAGCGCTCGCAGCTGATCGCCCGGGCGCACCGGGCGTTCGTGGACAGTCCCGAGGAAGACATCGACTTCATCCCGTTCGCCAACGCCCTGGCGCGCGCCGTCTGCCAGGAGACGGCCCAGGCGTACGACCGCGTGCAGATCGTGGGCGGCGATGTCCTGCTCCCCTCGGAGATGGCGACGTCGCTCGGCATCGCCCTCGTGGAGTGCCTGCACCTGGTCCTCCAGCGGAAGCCGTCGGGCGTGTTGCGGATCGCCTTGGAGCGGCGAGCGGACGAGGTGCGCATGTCGCTCAGCCATACGGGCGGGCCGGGCGGCGACGGCCTGGGCGAGGCGTCCGGCCTGGAGCTGTTCTGCGCCATCGTCGAGCCGTTGGGCGCAACCGTCACGGCGCGGCGAACCGACGACCACCATCGGGGGTTCGACGTCGCCCTGCCCATCGGGACGGCCCCCGGCGGGACACGGGTTCCCGTTCGGGCTGCGGCGCCGGCC
>JBOHKZ010000474.1:0-4280 GCA_050729355.1 Phenylobacterium sp.
TCCTCAGCCTGGTGGTGTTCCCCGGGGCCGCGCTGGTCGCGCTCGGCAACGTCTGGATCGTCGCCGCCACCCGAAAGGGCTGGCGCAACGCCGGAGCCCGGATCTGGAGCGGCCTCCTGGCGCTCAGCACCCTCACCCTGCTCTGGGTCGCGCTCGTCTACCGGCTGATCGGTCTCAGCCCGCACTTCTAACCGCCCGCGGCGAGAGCGGTCGCGCAGACCGCGCCGTCCGGTCGGCGAGTTCAGACGTGAGCCCTAGTTGGACAACTCGCTGGCCTCCACCCACGACGCCATCAGTTGGGTTGAGACGCGCAGGTAGTCCGTTAGCTTGTAGCGCCCACGGCGTAGACGAAATCGCGGTCGACCGGCGCCAGCAGCGACATGGCGCGGGCGAGGTTGGTCCCATCGGCCTGCGGCTGACACCGCGCCCCGAGAAGGTTATGGGGTGAACCCGAAGACGTTTCACGGGGGCAATGCGTTTCCCCTCGGCAACGAAGCCTGCCCACGAGGCGAATTGGAGACGGCCATGTCGGAGCAGGTCCTGAACGGGCGGGCGCTGGTGAAGCCGGGCGCGGCGTTGAAGGCGTTGCGCCTTGCCCGCGGTTGGAGCCTGGCCGAGGTGAGCCGGCGCACGGGCATACCCGTCTCGAGTCTCTCCAAGGTCGAGAACGACAAGATGGAGCTCACCCTCGAGAAGCTGATGCGGGTGAGCGTGGCGCTGGACGCCGATATCGCGGGATTGTTCACGCCGCCGAGCGCCCAATACGCCGAGGACGCGCCGAGCGGGCGCAGGAGTGTCGACCGCGCGGGAGAGGGCCGGATCGTCAAGACTCCGATCGGCGACTACCGCTATCTCGCCTACGAGCTCATCAACAAGCGGTCGATCCCGATCACCATCGATGTCACGGCGCGGACGCTGGAAGAGTTCGGCAGCATGCACCGGCACATCGGTGAGGAGCTGCTCTACGTCCTGGAAGGAGAGGTCGACCTCTACACGAGCCTATACCTGCCTGTCAGCCTGAAGCGGGGCGACTCCATCTATTTCGACAGCAACATGGGTCACGCCTACATCGCGACGAGTGACGAGCCATGCCGGATCCTCACGATCTGCATCGCCCCGGAGGCGGAGTTGATCAAGCTGCTCGAGGGCAATGCGGAGAATGCGATGGTGTTGGCGTCCAAGGGCGTCCTGGCGTCCACCGACGGGAGCTGAGCCACTCCCGAGAACCGCACGCTCTGCAATCGAGCCCGAGCGCCTGTGGGGAAAATATTCTCCGACCGGAAACGTAATTCTTCCGTCCGGTCAATTGCGCGGTAAGAGTCGCGCCGTTGAAGACGGGAGAGGCAGATGGGGCTTTGCGATTCGCGCGCGTTCGAGCATCCGAAGAACGCGGGACCGCCGGCTAGGCCAAAGGATCTAACGCCGGCGTTGAAAACGACCCTTGGCGCGCTGCTCCTGTCCACAATGCTGGTCGCCCCCGGCGCGGCATTCGCCCAGCAGGCGATGGATCCGGTTTTCGCCGAACACCAGAAGGCGTGGACCACCCGGCCTGAGTTCTCGAGCCCGCTCGTCGATCACCTGCCGGCTTCGACGCCGGGCGGCGTGCCCAGCCCGCGAGACGTCCTCGGCCAGGACATCGGCGCACCCCGGGTGCTGCATCGCTACGCCGACATGCTGAAGTACTACCGCGCTCTGGCGGCCAAGTCGCCGCGGGTGAAGATCGTCGAGACCGGCAAGACCGAGGAGGGCCGCCCGACGGTCCTGGTGCTGATCTCCTCCGACGAGAACGTCGCCAATCTCGACGCCAATCGTACGAACCTGGCGCGCCTCGCCGACCCGCGCGGCCTGACCGAGGCGCAGGCGACGGCGATCATCTCCAAGACCAAGCCCATGTATGTGACGCTGGGCGGCCTGCATTCCGGCGAGACCGGGCCGCCGGAAATGCTGATGGAGCTGGCCTATCGCCTGATCACCGAGGACAGCCCGCTGATCGCCAAGATCCGGAAGAACGTCATCATCGGCATCAACCCGGCCACCGACCCTGACGGCCGCGACCGCTACACCGACTGGTACTACCGTCACAAGATCGACGACACCGACGATATGAACCCGACGCCGGGCGCGCCCTTCTGGGGCAAATATATCTTCCACGACGACAATCGGGACATCAACTATTCCGGGCTTAGCGCCAGGAATTTGTTGAACTTCTATCTTCAATGGCATCCGCCGATCCTACACGATCTGCACGAGTCCATCGGGTTCCTCTACAGCTACTCCGGCCAGGCGCCGCAGAACCCAGCCTTTGATCCGATCGTGTTTGCCGAAATGCCCTGGATCGCCAATTTCGAGATGGCTCAGCTCACCAAGTACGGCATGCCGGGGGTGTGGAACCACGGCTTCGCCGACGCCTGGGCGCCGGGGTACGTGGTGGGCATGGCCAACAACCACAACGGCCTCTCCAAACTGTATGAGACGTTCGGCAACGGAGGGGCGACCACTCAATTGCGTCACGTCCAGCCGGTGAACGGTCCGGGCCAGGACTTGCGGAACGACGGCGAGAACGCCCGTGAGTGGTTCCGGCCCAGTCCGGCTTACAAAACCGTCGAATGGTCGATGCGCAACAACACCAACTACATGCAGACCGGCGTCCTCACCAGTTTGCAGCTGGTGTCCGAGAACCCGGACCAGATCCTCGAGAACTTCTACCGGAAGAGCCGCAACTCCATCGAGAGCGGCAAGACCGAGGCGCCTTACGCCTTCATCGTGCCCGGCGACCAGCCGGACATGACCAAGGCCGCCCTGATGATCAACCTCCTGCGTCAACAGGGGATCGAAGTCGGCAGGACCACGGCTGATGTCACGCTCAAGGAGGGCAAGTTCCCCGCGGGGTCGTTCATCGTCAAACGCGACCAGCCGTACGGCCGCTTGGCGAAGGTCCTGCTCGAAAAGCAGATCTTCCCCGACCCCAAGCTGCGCACCTACGATGACAGCGCCTGGACCATGGGGCTGATGGCGCATGTGAAGGTGATGCCGAGCGCCGACCTGAAGGCTCTGGAGGTCGCCACCACGCCGGTTGACCAGGACCGGCCGCTGGGCTCGATCAGCACGGCGGGCGCTGCGGCCTATGCCGTACTCGACCACGGCTCGATCAATCTGGCGGTTCTGCGATACCGGCTGAAGGGCGAGCCCATCCGGATCGCCGAAGCGGGCTTCAAGGCCGGCGACACCCAGGTCCCTGCAGGCTCTTTCCTGGTCGACGGCAAGGCCTATGAGAAGCTCAAAGCGGCCGTCGTGCCGCTCGGCCTGACGGCTGTCGCCCTGTCGGAGAAGCCGGCCGTGGCGAGCCATGACGCCGCCCTTCCGAGGCTTGCGGTCTACTCGACCTGGGGGTCGACCCAGAATGTCGGCTGGGTGCGCTACGCCTTCGATCAGTTCGAGACGCCCTACGACCTGATCTTCAAGGACGAGGTGAAGAAGGGTCGCCTTCGCGCCAACTACGACGTGATCCTGGTCCCCAGCCAATCCCGCTCGTCGAAGAATTTCGTTTTCGACATCCCCGCGACCGGCAAGCCGCTGCCTTACACCAAGACCGCGGACTATCCGACGCAAGGGGCCTACGGCTCGTCGCCGGACATCCGCGGCGGGCTGGGGCTGACCGGCCTGGAGGAGCTGCGCACGTTCGTGGCCGAAGGCGGCACGTTGATCACGCTCGGCGACTCGAGCGGCGTCCCGGCCGATTTCGGGATCACCCCTCAGGCTGAAGTACGCCGCGCCGCCGGCGCCTTCTACGCGCCCGGGCCGATCGTCACGGCCAAGATCCTGAAACCCGCCAATCCGATCTTCTACGGCTACGCCGAACCCACGACCACCGTGCGCTGGGCCTCGGCGGCGCTGCTCTCCCTGCCGGTTCGCGATCAGCAGAATGTGCTGATGAGCTTCCCCGGCGGCGACAAGTCCGTCCAAAGCGGGCTGATGGTCGGCGCCTCCGAGGTGAAGGACCGGCCGGCGATCGTCAATCTTCCGGTGGGGGCGGGCCAGGTGGTGATGTTCATGACCAACCCGATCTATCGATGGCAGAACTTCGGCGAGTACCGGATGCTCTACAACGCCTTGTTCTCCTACAAGGACCTGCGCCAGGGGCTGGGCGGCCCGCCCGTCATTCCGCCGGACGAACCCGCCGGCTGACGCCGGGGCGGTCCGCTATCGGGCTTCACCCGGACGCGACTCCGGTGCAGCCTGATCGCATGGGGCGCAGACAGGCAGGGGGCGGATTACTGGCG
>JBOHKZ010000475.1:0-2491 GCA_050729355.1 Phenylobacterium sp.
GCTCCAGCGCCTGGGCCTGCGAGGTCATGCGCCCGCCGAACGAGCGGCCGCCGGCGAAGAGCGGCAGGTCCGGCGCCAGGCGCGCGGCTTCGGCCACGGCCGCGCGGACGGTGGCGTGGGCGAGCGCCGGCGCGTCGGGCCGTTTCGATCCGCGCTCCATGTAGGGGAAGTTGTAGCGCAGGGTGGCGATGTCGCGCGCCGCCAGCCCCTCGGCGATCGCGACCATGGACTTGTGGGTCATGGCCGCGCCTGCTCCGTGCGCCAGCACGAGGGCGGCGGTCGCGGCCGCGGGCCTCGCCCAGAGGCCGGAAACGGTTCGGTCCGGATCGAGCCGGATGACGACGGGTTCAGGGTTCATTGCGCCACACCTAGCGGCCTTGCGGGCAAGATTGCCAACCCCGCCGGCCGACGCCTAGACATGCTGGACGCGTGCGGGAGGCCTTGAGATGAACCGGTACTGGACACTCTCCGACAAGCCCCTGCCCGCCTGGCCCGGCCCCGACACCTTCGAACTGCACGAGGCCCCGATCCCGACGCCCGGTCCCGGCCAGGCGCTGACCCGGACGATCTACGTCTCCCTCGACCCCTACCAGTGGGGCTACAAGCGGCGCGGCGTGGAGCCGAAGGGCGCGGCGTGCCACGCGCGCACCGTCGCCCAGGTGGTGGAGAGCCGCATCGACGGCCTGGCGCCCGGCGACTTCGTGTTCAACACCAACGGCTGGGCCGAATACGGGCTGATGGGCGAAGGCGTCGAGCGGCCCGGCTACATGGTCCCGCGCAAGCTCGATCTCGCAAAGGGCCGCATCTCTCATGCGGTCGGCGTGCTCGGCATGCTGGGGCTGACCGCCTACGCCGGGATGATCCTGCAGTGCGATCCGAAGGCGGGCGAGACGGCGGTGGTGTCGGCGGCCTCCGGCGGGGTCGGCCAGATCGCCGGCCAGCTCGCCAAGCTGCGCGGCGCGCGGGTCGTGGGGATCGCCGGCGCTGAAGCCAAGTGCCGATACGTCGTCGAGGAGCTCGGCTTCGACGCCTGCGTCTCGCACCTCTCGGCCACGTTCGCCGACGACCTGAAGGCCGCCTGCCCGGACGGGATCGACGTCTATTTCGAGAATGTCGGCGGCGCGGTGTTCGAGGCCGTCCTGCCGCTCTTCACGCCCGGCGCGCGGATGACGATCTGCGGCCTGATCGCCCACTACGGCGACGCGCCGGACGTGAACGCTGGAGCGGAAGAGGCGCGGCGGGCGACGGCGCGTGAGGTCAAGGTGCAGAACCTTTTCGTCGGCGACTACGTCTCCAGCCACCACGACGCCTTCCTGGCCGACATGGTCCCCTGGGTCGCCGCCGGCCAGGTGAAGTACCGCGAGGATATCCGCAAAGGCCTGGAGAACATCCCGGCCGCCTTCGCCGAGATGCTGAAGGGCGGCAATTTCGGCAAGACGCTGGTCCGCATCGCCGACGACCCGACGCTCTGAGACGACGGCCAAAAGCCCAATATCTGTCATCCCGGCCGTAGCGAAGAGCCGATCCGGGATGACAGCGATTTGCACGCGCCGCCAAGGGCCGGTGAGCCCGGCCGCTGACCGTTACTTCGGCTTGCGGAAGCGCAGCAGGAACTGGTCGGTCTTGCCGCGCAGGGCGGGGTTGAAGACCATCTTGGTGTGGTCGTCGGCCGGGTTGGCGAGGATGGTGCTCTCGCCGTCCAGCTTGAAGCCCGCCGCGATCACCTCGGCCTTGACGGTGGCCGGGTCGATCCGGTGCAGGCCCTCGGTGTCGCGCAGGCCGGAGCCGGCCTGAGCGGCGTGGTCCAGCACGACGTAGACGCCGCCGGGCTTCAGGGCAGCGAAGACGGCGCGGTTGAAGGCGGGGACGTCGGCCGGGCCCATGAACTTGTCGTGCAGGTCGTGGTAGTTCTGGCGGATGAACACGGCGTCCAGCTTGCTCGGCAGGGCCGGCGCATTGATCGGCGCCACGATGACCTCGACGTTGGCGTAGGCCGGGTCATCGGTGATCTTCTTCAAGGAGGGCGGGATCTCTGGGTGCACCTTGACGATCTCGTCGGCCTGGACCGCGTAGAGCTTGCCCGTCGGCCCCACCGCGGCGCTGAGCGCGCGGATGAAGCGGCCGGCGACGATGTCCGCCACCCGGTCGCCCGGCTTCACGCCGATGAAGGCGATGACCTCCTGCCGCTTCATCGCCGGATCGGTCATGGCGTCGGCCTGCGCGGCAGGCGCCTGGGCGTGGGCCGCAAGGCCGCTCGCCGCGAGGAACAGTCCGACGGCCAGGGCCGCGATCATCCGTGTCATTTGCGTTGCTTTCCGTTGTCGCCGAACCGCCACTCCACACTGTCCGTAAGGCGGACGATATCCCATTCGGATGATCGGATGCGCCTGGACAGGCGCCGCCCCGGGCGACGCGCTTGCAAAGCGGGCCGAAGGCTAGGCCAAATGCCGCCGGATAGAGACCTGGGGGGAACCATGGCCACTCGACACAC
>JBOHKZ010000476.1:0-1819 GCA_050729355.1 Phenylobacterium sp.
GGCCGGAGCGGCGCTTGTCGACGATGGAGAGCTCGGCGTTCAGCCGGGTGGCGACCGCCAGCGCGCGGACCACGCCGCCGACGTCGGGCGAGACGATCATCAGCTCGGCGGTCTTGGTGTGGTGCGACTTGATGTCGGCCGCCAGGATCGGCGCGGAGAGCAGGTTGTCGGTGGGGATGTCGAAGAAGCCCTGAATCTGGCCGGAGTGCAGATCCATCGTCAGCACACGGTCGGCGCCGGCCCGGGTGATCAGGTTGGCCACCAGCTTGGCCGAGATGGGCGTGCGGCCGCCGGTTTTCCGGTCCTGCCTCGCATAACCGAAGTACGGCATGACCGCCGTGATCCGCCGGGCCGACGCGCGCTTCAGCGCGTCGATGCAGATCAGCAGCTCCATGAGGTTGTCGTTGGCGGGATAGCTGGTGGACTGGATCACGAAGACGTCCTCACCGCGGACGTTCTCGTCGATGGTGACCCAGACCTCGTTGTCGGCGAAGCGTTTGACCTGCGCCTTGGTCAGCGGGAGGTCCAGGTGCGCCGCTACGGCTTCCGCCAGGGTACGATTGGAGTTGCCGGCCAGCAGCTTCATAGGCGCCCCACAGACGTATTTGCTATGGGCGGGCCTTGTAGCAGGCGCGCGGGAGTCGGCAAGGCGCCGCGCTAGGCTTCCAGCATTATCGCGGAGAGCAGGCGGCCGTAGTCGGGTTCGCCGCGCTTGAAGGCGCGGCGGTTGGAGAAGAACTGGTCCGGCTCGGCGCAGGTGTCGCGGCCGACCCACTCGCAGGTCTCGACGCCGGCGGTCCGCAGGCGGCCGAGCACGAAGGCGGGCAGGTCGAACATGCGCTTGTCGTCGCTGACGCCGGAGGTGAAGAACCGTCCGTAGGCGGCGTCGAAGTGAGTGAAGCGCTCGAGGAATTCGACGCCCACCTCGTAGGAGCCCGGCCCGATGCAGGGGCCGACGGCGGCGCGCAGACGGTTGCGGTCGGCGCCCAGGCTGAGCATCCGGGCCACGGCGGCCTCGACCACGCCCGTCAGCGCGCCTTTCCAGCCGGCATGGGCGGCGGCGACCACCCTGGCCTGCGGGTCGCAGATCAACACCGGGGCGCAATCGGCGGCGAGCGCGCCGCAGACCACGCCCGGGGTGGCGCTGACCACCGCGTCGGCCTGTGGCGGGCCGGCCGGCCAGGCGCCGTCGGCGACGAGGGCGGTGGCGGAGTGGACCTGATAGGCGGTGACGATCTCGTCCGCCCCGAAGTGGGCGGCTGCCCGGCGGCGGTTCTCGCGCACGGCGTCAGGCTCGTCGTTGGAGCCCAGGCCGACGTTCAGGCTCTCGTAGATGCCCTTCGAGACTCCGCCCTGGCGGGTGAAGAAGGCATGGCGGACGCCGGCCACGTCCAGCAGGGGCGACGTGATGACCGGCAGCGCGCTCATTCGGCGTCCTCGAAGGCAGGGGGCGGCTGGCCGGGCTCGAAGATCGCGCAGGCCTTGAAGAGTTCGCCCATCTCGTCGCTGCCGATCAGGCGGGTGAGCTGGCGGCCGATGGTCCCGGAGCGGTCGGGCCGGGCGCGGACCAGGGCCTCGGCGCGCTCGCCGATGCCGAGCCGGGCCAGGAGGTCGGTCTGGGTGAGGATCGCGGCTTCGGCCCCCTCGGCGCGGGCGGCGTCCATCACCGCGGGGAAGTCGACGTGGATGGTCAGGTCGGCCTCGCCCGGCTGGGCCAGGGGGTCGACCTTCTCGTGGCGGCGAAGCGCCTGCAGCGTGTCGCCGAAGCCGGGGCGGGCGCGGCCGTAGTCGATCAGCAGCGCCGCGCCGCCGTCGCGGG
>JBOHKZ010000477.1:0-15749 GCA_050729355.1 Phenylobacterium sp.
CTTCAGGTGGGAGGGGTGGTGCGGGCGGGTGGGCGGCCGGACTGGCGCAACCGGCGAGCAGGAGGAGGGCGAGCAGGTGTGGACGACGCATCTGCGCAAGTCTAACGAGCGTCGGCCCCGGCCCCAATCACTTCGGCGTCAGGCGTGAGCGTTGACTCGAGGCGACCCGACCCGTATATGCGCCGGCTCTTGTAGAAACCCCCGGACGCCAACGTCCGCGCGCCCGAGATTAGGTCATGAAGGTCAGAAGCTCGCTCAAGTCGCTCAAGACGCGTCACCGCGACTGCAAGCTCGTGCGCCGCAAGGGCCGGGTCTACATCATCAACAAGACGAACCCGCGCTTCAAAGCCAAGCAAGGCTAAGACCGCGCGGCCGGCCCTGGATGATGCCTAAGGCAGTCATCTGGGACGTCGGCAACGTCATCGTGCGCTGGAGTCCGCGCACGCTCTATTCCCAAATCTTTCCGGATCCGGTCGAATGCGACCGGTTCCTCAGCCATGTCTGCACGATGGACTGGCACCTGGCCACCGACCGCGGCGTGTCCTTCGCGGACAACTGCGCCCTCCTGATCGCGCGCTTCCCGGAGTACGCCGGCGAGATCGCCGCCTGGGAGACCCGCTGGGACGAGATGTTCTCCGGCCCGATCCCAGAGACTGAAGCGGCGATCGAGGCCCTGCACGACGCCGGCGTCCCGCAGTTCGTGCTCTCGAACATGTCGACCGAGACCTTCGACCGCACCTTCGCCATGAGCCCGGCGTTCCGGCGCATCGCAGATCAGGTGATCTCCGGCCGCGAGGGCGTGATCAAGCCGGACCCGGCGATCTTCCATCTGGCCTGCGAGCGGTTCAGCCTAGCGCCGGGCGAGGCGCTATTCGTGGATGACGGCGCGCACAATACCGAGGCGGCCAGGGCGCTGGGGTTCCACACCCATCACTTCAACGACCCGGCGGCGCTACGGCCCGCCCTGGTGGCGGCGGGCCTCCTCTAGCCGTCAGAGCCGATCGATCCCGATCCTGGCACGGCCGCTGCAAGAGCGAGGTGAGCGCACCTGCGCCTGTCTCAATCTGAACGGACCCCGAAGGGTTCGTCGCCAAGAACTGGACGACCCAGATGCAAAACCGCACCGCTCTTCGCGCTCTGATGGCGAGCGCCGCCCTGGCGGCCGCCGTCGCGTTCGCCGCGCCGGCTTCGGCGCTGACGACCACCGTCTATCCCACCGATCAGCCGCTGCCGCTGGGCCAGGTGATGATCGACGACTTCGACAACGCGATCACGGCCGGCTTCACCTTCACCCAGGACGTCGGCGCCTATGTCCGCTCCGGGGCCCTGGGCCTCGACTCCGGGGTCACCGCGCCGCCGCCGGGAGACGTGACCAACTACGAGACCGTGCTGGGCGGTGGCCTGGCCACGCTGACCACGACCAACATCCTGAAAAACTTCAGCTTCTACCTGGGCTCGCCGGACACCTTCAACTCGATCACCTTCTATGGCCTGGGCGGCTATCAGGAGACCCTGTCGGGCGCCGCCATCCTCGGCGCGGCGGTCAACGCCGACGGCGACCAGTCCGTCGGTCGCCGCGTCAGCTACGACTTCGGCCCCGAACGCGTGGTGCGGATCGAGTTCGCTTCGGGTGGAAATTCCTTCGAATTCGACAGCCTGGCGGGCAAGTTCGAAGCCGTTCCCGAGCCCTCGACCTGGGCCATGCTGATCATGGGCTTCGGGGCGATCGGCGCGATGATCCGCCGTCGCCGCGCGACCCCGGCGGCGTTCGCGGCCTAGTCCCCGTTCCGGACCAGATCGAAGAACTCCTGGCGGGTGCGGGGATCGTCCCGCACCTCACCCAGGAGATGGCTCGTGGTCAGCCGTGAGCCCGGCGTGTTGACGCCGCGCATGGTCATGCAGCTGTGCTCGGACACCACCACCACCCCGACGCCCTTCGGCTCGAGGATGTCGTGGATCGCCTCGGCTATTTCCGCCGTCAGCTTTTCTTGAATCTGTAGGCGCCGCGCGAAGCCGTGCACCACGCGCGCCAGCTTTGAGATCCCCACGACCCGGTTGCGCGGCAGGTAGCCCACGTGGGCCTTGCCCAGGAACGGCAGCATGTGGTGCTCGCAGAAGCTGACGACCCGGATGTCCTTCAGGATCACCAGCTCGTCATAGCCGCCGACCTCGTCGAAGGTCCGCTTCAGATAGTCCCTCGGATCGGCCTCGTATCCGGCGAACAGTTCCTTGTAGGCGCGCACCACGCGGCCGGGGGTGTCCAGCAGGCCCTCGCGATCCGGGTCGTCGCCTGCCCATTCGATGAGCGTGCGCACGGCCGCCTCGGCCTCGGACTGTGTCGGCCCGGCTTTCCGCTGCTCAGACATGGGTCGCGCCCTCCGCCTCGTAGGGTCTTGAACGGGTACGTGCGGCGAAGGTTCATGCCGCAAAAGGACACGGGGGCGATGACAGCCGACGGACGCCCCGCTAGGGTCCGGCCAACTTCATTTCTCCAGCTTATGAGCGCTTTCCATGGCCGACGACGCCTCCGCCCATCCTGATGTCCTCAACCAGGCGGCCCAGGGCCAGCTCAAGAGCATCATCGAGCGCATCGAGCGGCTGGAGCAGGAGAAGACTGAGATCGCCGAACAGATCAAAGAGGTCTTTGCCGAGGCCAAGGGCAACGGCTTCGACGTGAAGATCCTGCGCAAGGTGGTCCGCATCCGCAAACAGGACCGCGCCAAGCGCCTGGAAGAGGAAGCCATCCTCGACCTCTATCTCTCGGCCATCGGAGAGATTTGAACCGCCCCCCTTCCAGTAAGAAGCCTCCAAAAGCGCCGAAGCCCCGCAAGCCGCCCAAGCCGATCGATCACAAGGCTTTGGCGAAACGGGCGGCGCTCAACGCGCTTCGCCGCGCGCAGCGCCACGCTGACCGCGCAGGGGTGAAGCTCTCCGAGTGGGAGGGTGAATTCCTGGGGTCGGTGGCGGATCGCTTGAAGACCTTCGGCCGCGCGTTCGGCGACCCTGAAAAGGGTGCGCCGGGCCAGGCGCTCTCGGCCCTCCAGACGGTGAAGCTCAAGGAGATCACCGCCAAGGCCAAGGGCGAGAAAAAGGAATTCAAGCGGCGGCCCTTTCGCCGCAGGGCCGACAAGGGCGAGGCGCCGGAATGACCGAACTCGTCACACCAAGGCTGCGGCTGCGTCGGGCGCGAGCGGGCGATCTCGACGACCTGCACGCGGTGTTCAGCCATCCGGTCGCCATGCGCTACTGGTCGCGGCCGCCGCACACCGAGGTCAGCCAGACCCGCGAGTTCCTGGACAACATGATCGGCGCCCCGGCCGACGTCAGCGACGATTTCGTCGTGGAGTATCAGGGCCGCGCGATCGGCAAGGCCGGGTGCTGGCGGCTTCCGGAGGTCGGCTACATCCTGCATCCGGACCACTGGGGGCAGGGCCTGGCGACCGAGGCGATGAGCGCCGTCGTCGGCCACGTCTTCGCAACCCGGGAGATCGCGGCGATCACCGCCGACGTCGATCCCCGCAACGAAGGCAGCCTGCGGCTCCTGGCCCGGCTCGGCTTCGTCGAGACCCACCGGGCGGAGCGCACCTGGCTGGTCGGCGAGGAATGGTGCGACAGCGTCTACCTCGCGCTGCGGCGGCCGGGTGGTGACTGAACTATCGGCTGTCTGTTTTGCGCCAGGCGCGGGATTCAGGCTTTGGCGGAGATTGCGCTCAGTTCCTCGAGATCCAGGTCGTGCTCCAGCTCCTGCAGAGTTTCATCCTCGATCTCGCCCGCACGGTGCAGCCGGATGAGTTCGCGTCGGCCCGCTGCGACGGCTGCGAGCACGACATCGAAGTGGGCGTGCAGCAGCGGCGTGTAGTGGTCTGTCCGCGCCACGTAGTCGACGATCGCCTTGGCTCGCCGCTGGTAGCGCTCGAGCAGCATGGGATGGATAAGCTCGCCCTGGCCGTCGTAGGCCAGCCGCTGAACGACATCGAACTGCACCTGGGCCATGGCGGCCTCGGCCTGGCTCATGGTCATGCGCGGCTTCTCGGCCTCCCGCTCGGAGAGTTTCGCCCAGGCGATCACCCGCCCCAGGGTCGTGCCCTGCAAGAGCACGGTGCCGAAGATCACGGCGAACGAAGTCACCAGGATGAGATCGCGGCCGGGGAAGCCCTCGGGAACGCTCAGGGCCAGGGCCAGGGTGACGACGCCGCGCACGCCCGCCCAGCTCACGACCGTGGCGCCCCCGACCCCGAGCGGCTCGGCCCGGGTGAGCTTCAAGGCTCTGCAAAGCCGGATCACCAGGTCGCCCCCGAACACCCAGGCGAAACGCGCGAGGACCAGCGTGGCCAGGACCGCGAGCATCGGCAGGCCCATGGTCGCGATCACCACCCCGAAGCCGCCGCCGCGCTCGACGACGCCTCGCAGGGAAAGCCCGATCAGGACGAAGACCGCCGCCTCCATGAGGAAGATCATCACCGTCCAGAAGGAGATGCCGCGTATGCGGCTGGACGCCGTGAACACCGTATGTTGGTGCCAGCTTGCGATCAGCCCCGTGGTCACTGTCGCGATCACGCCGGACACGTGGAAGAGCTCAGCTACAAGGTAGGACACCCAGGCCAGCAGGGTCGTGGCGGCGATCATCAGGTACTCGTCGCCCAACCGGCGCACGAGTTTCACCCAGGCGAACCCGATCACCAGGCCGACCAGCGCGCCGCCGATCGCCAGCACGAAGAAGTTCCCCACGCCTTCGAACAGGTTGAACGCGCCCGTCAAACCGGCGGCGATGGCGAAGCGGAAAAGGACCAGGCCGCTCGCGTCATTGAGCAGGCTCTCGCCCTCAAGAAGGATCTGCAGCCGGCGCGGCAGCGTCACGCGCTGGAGTATGGCGCGGGCCGCGATTGCGTCGGGCGGCGCCACGATGGCGCCCAACGCCGCGCACGCCGCCCACGGCAAGGTCGGGAAAAGCAAGTGCGTGGCCACGGCCACCACGGCGCAGGTGAAGACGACCGCACCCACGGCCAGCGAACCGATGCCCACCATGTGGCGGCGCAGCCGCGCGACCGGGATCGACCAGGCGCCGTCCATGAGCAGCGGCGGCAGGAAGACGACCAGCACCAGTGCGGGATCGACGGTGATCGTGGGCAGGCCCGGCGTGAACGCCAGCGCGGCGCCGCCCATCAGCAGCGCCAGCGTCGGCGGCAGCTTGAAACGATGGGCGGCGAAGTGCAGCGCGATGATCGCCATGACCATCCCGATCGCCAGCTCGAACAAGTGGGTCGAGTCCATCAGCCTCCCCGCGGCGGTCGGGGACGTTCCAGCGGACGACGGCCCCTCTCGCTATCCAGCCTGCAGCGCCGGGCCGAGTAAAGTGGCGTCGGAATTCTGGCGGGCTGGCGGTCTAGCCCTCGCTTCGCGGATCGTACGAAACGCGCCTATGCCGACCGCTTCTCGGCCAGCGTCGGCGGCTTTGCCTTCGCCAGCCGCATCAGGGCCTGGATGCGGGCCTCACGCGACCTGACTGTCAGCTTCGTCGGCGGCTTCAAAGGCGCCTCCCTTGACCACGTCTTCCAGGCCCTGTTCGCGGACCTTGCGATAGAGGGTCGAGCGGCCGATGCCGAGGCGGCGGGCCACCTCGCTCATGTGGCCGGCGTAGATCTCGATGGCGAGCTGGATCAGGTCGCGCTCGATCTCTTCCAGCGTGCGCAGATGGCCGCGTTCGTCGAGGATTCGCACAGGCGCGGCCTGAGCCATGCCAGCAATCAGCTCGCCGCCGGTGGGCACGATGGCGATGGCCGTGGGAAGCGACTCGACGGCGCCGGCCGGCGGCGCGACGCCCGAGATCGCCGGGAAGTCGTGCGGCTGCAGGTAGGGCGCATCGGCGAGCACGATGGCGCGGTAGACCGCGTTCTCCAGCTGGCGGACGTTGCCCGGCCAGTCGAAGGCGGTGAGGTAGGCCATGGTCTCGGGCGCCGCGCCCACGACCGTCTTGCCCTCTTCGACGTTGAAGCGCTTCACGAAGGCGTCGACGAGCGCCGGGACGTCGTCCTTGCGCTCGCGGAGCGCCGGGGCCTCGATCGGGAAGACGTTCAGGCGGTAGTAGAGGTCCTCGCGGAAGCGGCCTTCCTTGACTGCCTGGCTGAGGTCGCGATTGGTCGCCGAGACGATACGCACGTCGACCTTGATGGAGCGCTTGGAGCCCACCGCGTCGATCTCGCTCTCCTGCAGCGCGCGCAGCAGCTTCACCTGAATGTCGAGGGGCAGTTCGCCGACCTCGTCCAGGAACAGGGTGCCGCCGTTGGCTTCCTGGAACTTGCCCAGGTGCTTGTCGGTGGCGCCGGTGAAGCTGCCCTTCTCGTGCCCAAACAGGATCGATTCCACGAGGTTCTCGGGGATAGCGCCGCAGTTGACCGCCACGAACGGCTTGCCGGCGCGGTCGGAGGAGCCATGCACGGCGCGCGCGATGACTTCCTTGCCGACGCCGCTTTCGCCGGTGATCAGGATGGGGATGGAGGACTTGGCCGCCCGTTCGCCCAGGCGCTTGACCATGGTCATGGCCGGCGAGCCGCCGATCAGGTCGTCGAAGGTGGTGCGGCCGGACTGGTGCTTCTTGAGCCGGTCGACCTCGCCCTTCAGCGCGCCCATCGAGAGCGCGTTGCGGATCGAGACGGTGATGCGCTCAGGCGAAGCGGGCTTCACGAAGAAATCGACCGCGCCGGCCTGCATGGCCTGGACGACGGTGTCGATGCCGCCGGTAGCGGTGACCACGATGACCGGCTGGTTGAAGCCGCGGGCTCGCATTTCGACCAGGGTCTCCTGGCCGGAAAGGCCAGGCATGACGAGGTCGAGCAGGACGATGTCGGCCGGGCCGCCGGCGCCCAGGCGTGCGATCGCCTGGTCGCCGTTTTCGGCGTGGACCACAGCAAAGCCCTCGCGCTCGAGAACCGCCTGGATCAGCCGACGTTGAGTCGGATCGTCGTCGACGACGAGAACCGTCTTGGCCATTTGAAAACACCCGCACCGTGACTGGCCGCCGCCTCACGGGCGAGGGCTCCTGTTGTCACGAATTGATACAGGTGAGGCGTAAAGACCGAGTTTCGGAGACCTGAGTCAGACGTTAACGCGAACGCCTGCGCAGAGACGGCCGAGCCGGGGCTAGCGGCCCGGGTTGATCCGCACGTGCACCACGTCGACCGCGGCGCGGGTCCAGGCGCCAGTGCCCACGGCAGGCCCGGCCGGCTGGGCGGCCCAGGCGGCGTAGGCGGCCAGGACCAGGGTCGTGGCCAGCGCCGCGAGCGCCCAGTCGCGCTGGCGCTCGGTGGCGATGGGCAGGCGCAGCGCCTCGATGCGCACTTCCAGCGGATGGGCCCTGGCGCCCACCCAGTGGCAGCCGAGCGGGGCGAGGCTGTCGGTCAGCTGGGTCTTCAGCAGGGTCTCGGCATAGCGGCGGCGCTGTCCGGGCAGGCGCGACAGCACGGTCGCGTCGCAGGCCAGTTCCTGGTCGACCCGGGCCTCGCGCGCCGCCAGGTGGACCGCCGGGTTGAACCAGCACAGGCACTGGGCGAGCGCGATCAGGCCGTTGGTGCGCGGATCCTTGCGGTCGATGTGGGCGCGTTCGTGGGCGCGGATGATCGCGCGCTCCTCGGGGGTGAACCGCTCGGCGGCGTTGGCGGGCATGATGATCCGGGGTGCGACGACGCCCGCCACCGCGGGGCCTGCCAGGCCGCGTCTGGCCAGCGACAGGAACCGCATCTGCCGAACCGCGATCAGGACGGCGACGCCGAGGGCGCCGGCGATCCAGAGCGCCAGGATGGTCATCGCCGGCGCCTGGGCCACCGCGTCGGCAGCCTGGCCGACGAGGGTGCGCGGCGTGCCGGGCAGCGGGATCCAGCGGGCGGCGGGCGGCGGGAAGAGCGCGGCGACGGCGGCGACCGGAACGCAGGTCCACAGGCCGTAGGCGAAGCCCGCTCCGAAATGCCGGCGCGCCACGCCGCGGATCGCCAGCACCGCGAGGACCGCCCCCGCCGCGGCGAGGTTCATATGCAGCAGGATCGCCAGCAGCTCATTTGCCATCGTCCAACTCCTCGATCAGGCGCTTCAAGCGCGCGATGTCGTCGGCGGAGAGCGCCTTGTGCTTGGCGTAGTGCGCGACCAGCGGGGACAGCTGCCCCTCGAACAGCCGATCGAGCAGGCCCTGGCTTTCGCCCTGCACATAGTCGGTGCGGCTGACCAGGGCGCGGTAGCGGGTGCGGCCCTCGCTGCGCTCGGAGACCAGGGCCTTTTTCTTCAGCAGGCGGTTGATCAGGGTCTTCACGGTGGCTTCGCCCCAGCCCTGCGGCTCGCCAACCTGCGCCACGATCTCGTCGGCGGTGAGTTGGCCCGCGCGCCAAACCGCCTCCATCACCTGGCTTTCCGCCGCCGATATCTTCGCCATGAACCTGTGCCTGCAATTGCACAGTCACGGTTACACCTGTAATTTCACTCGTCAAGCGTGACGTGGATCTCCGCCGGGCCAGAGCGTACCCGGCCAACAACGGCGGCAGACGCAAAGCCGCGGTCGCGCACCAGGCTCAGCACCCGTTCGGCCGCCTCGGCCGCCACCGCGATCAGCAGGCCGCCGCTGGTCTGGGGGTCGGTCAGGAGGTCGCGCCGCCAGTCGGCGAGACCCTCGGGCAGACGGACGTCCTGGCCGTAGCTCGCCCAATTTCGTGTGGAGGCGCCCGTCCTGATCCCCGTCCGCGCCAGGCCCTCGACGCCGGCCAGCAGCGGCGGTTCGGCGATGATCTCCGCGGTCAGGCCGGCGCCGCGGCAGATTTCCAGGGCGTGGCCCAGGAGGCCAAAGCCGGTCACGTCGGTGACGGCATGGACTCCCGCGATGTCGCCCAGCTCGCGGCCGACGGCGTTGAGCTGTGTCGTCGAGGCGATCAGCGCCGCGTAGCCGGCGTCGTCCAGGCGCTCCTGCTTGAAGGCCGCGCTCAGCACGCCGACGCCCAGCGCCTTGGTCAGGATAAGCACGTCGCCCGCCCGCGCCGTGCGGTTGGTCAGCACCTTGTCCGGATGCACCAGGCCCAGCGCGACCAGGCCATAGATCGGCTCGACGCTGTCGATGGAATGGCCGCCGGCCACCGGGATCCCCGCCGACGCGCAGACCGAGGCCCCGCCCTGCAGGATCGCAGCGATGGTTTCCGGCGACAGCTTGTCGATGGGCATGCCGACGATCGCCAGCGCCAGGATCGGCGTCCCGCCCATGGCGTAGACGTCGGAGAGCGCATTGGTCGCCGCGATCCGCCCGAAGTCGAACGGGTCGTCCACCACTGGCATGAAGAAGTCGGTGGTCGCCACCAGGGCCTGGGTCTCGTTCAGCCGCCAGACCGCGGCGTCGTCCGAGGTGTCGGTCCCGACCATCAGGTCGGCGAAGGGCGCCGCGGCCGGCATCCCCTTGAGGATCGACTGCAGCACGGCCGGGGCCAGCTTGCAGCCGCAGCCGCCGCCGTGGGCCAGGGAGGTCAGGCGCACAGGCGCGGGGGTGGTTTCCGGGGCGATCACTGTCATAGGCTCCAGTATAAGGCGCAGGCCCGTTCATTCCGAAGGTCCCACTTGTCCGGCATCCACAGCCTCGCGACCGCCGACGCCGCCAGCCTGGGCGCGTTCGACGCCATCCTCGATGTGCGCAGCCCCGGCGAATTCGCCGAGGACCACGTGCCGGGCGCGATCAACCTGCCGGTGCTGACCGACGCCGAGCGGGCCGAGGTGGGGACGATCTATGTCCAGGACTCGCGCTTCCGGGCCCGCAAGACCGGCGCGGCCTACATCGCCCGCAACATCGCCCGCCACCTGGAGACCGCGCTGGCCGACCAGCCGGGCTCCTTCGCGCCGCTGGTCTACTGCTGGCGCGGCGGCCAGCGATCCAGCGCCATGGCGACGATCCTCTCCCAGGTGGGCTGGCGCACGACGCTGCTGGCCGGCGGCTACAAGACCTATCGCCGCGAGGTGACCGCGCGCCTCTATGACGGCGGCCTGCCGTTGAAGGTGGTGCTGGTCGACGGCAATACCGGCTCGGGCAAGACGGAGGTTCTGGGCCTGCTGGCGGCGCGGGGCGAGCAGGTGATCGACCTGGAAGGCCTGGCGGGTCACCGGGGTTCGCTGTTCGGCGCGCTGGCAGGCCAGCCGCAGCCCAGCCAGAAGCTTTTCGAAAGCCGTCTGCTGGCCGCGGTGGACGCGGTCGATCCTGGCCGCCGGCTGTTCGTGGAGGCGGAGTCCAGCAAGGTCGGAGAGCGGATGGTGCCGCCCGCGCTCTGGCAGGCGATGGCGGCGGCCCCGCGCATAGAGCTGGTCGCGCCTCCCGAGCTGCGCGCCGCCTACCTGGTCAGCGCCTATCGCGACATCGTCGAGGACCGGGCCGCCCTCGACACCGCCATGGCGCGCCTGCCCACGCCGCCAGGGCGCAAGCGGCTGGAGGAATGGCGCGCACTGGCCGACGCGGGCGAGTTCCAGGCCCTGGCGCTGGCCCTGATGGACCTGCATTACGACCCCGCCTACCGGCGCTCCAGCCGCAAGGACGCGCGGCCCATCCTCGGAACGGTCGAGCTGGCCGGCCTCGCGGCCGCTGATCTCGATGCGGCGGCGGCCGCGGTTCTTCGGATCGCTGGCGAGGCCGCCCGCGGCTGAAAGATTGCCGCCAATCCTCCGCCGACCGCGTGATAAGATGCGCCATCGCCCGAATGCCGCGCCTGCCGGTCGACGCCTGTCGCGTCCGCCGCCGCGCGCTGGGACGAAAGGACGCCATGAAGACCTACACCGGCACGATGACGCCGACCCGCCGCGACCTCTCCGATCCGAGGTCGTCGGGCCAAGTCGGGCCTTCGACGCCCAAGACGCCCGTGCTCAACGACCGCCGCAGCACCCGCTGAACTCAAGACGACGAAGGAGTCGCCCATGGCCAAGGGTCAGAAGAAATCCAACAAGGAAGCGCGAAAACCGAAACAGCCGAAGGCCAAGCCGCCCGAGGTCATCTCGGTGCTGAACCCGGCGCACAAGAAGCGCTAGGCTTGCGGCCTATGCAGGAGCGAATAGCCGGCAGACGTTCGCGCACCTAGCGCCGCGCGAGAGCCACGCGCTATCCCTGGGACAGGCGAGAGCGGGGGCGATGCGATGTTCGTGGGTCACTATTCGGCGGCGTTGGCGGCCAAGGCGGCGGAGCCCAGGGCGCCGCTCTGGACCTATGTCATCGGTTGCCAGCTTCTCGATGTGGGCTGGTCGGCGCTGGTCATGACCGGGGCCGAACGGATGAGCATCGACCCGAGCCTGCCGGGTTCCAGCCTGGTGCTTGAGCATATGCCGTGGACGCACAGCCTGCCGTCGGCCGTGCTCTGGTCGCTGGCCGCCGCGCTCGCGGTGCGCTTCGCCATGAAGCTGCCGGTCCGCGCCTGCGTCTTCGTGGGCCTCGTGGTGTTCTCGCACTGGCTTGGCGATCTGCTCGTACATCGTCCGGACCTGGAGTTGTGGTTCGGCGGGACCAAGGTCGGCCTCGCGCTCTGGAACTACCCCGTGCCGGAGCAGGCGCTCGAGATCGGCCTGCTGGCCGTCGCCGGCGCCTTCTGGGCCGGCTGGCGGGTGCGCGCCGGCCGTCGGGTCTGGCCCGCGGCGCTGTTCCTGGCCCTGCTGGTCGCCGTCCAGATCATCGCCATGCTGATGCCCCCCGCCGGCGGCGCGACGCAGATGGGGATCATGGCGCTGGCCATCTATCTGGCGCTTGGCGGGGTCGCCTGGTTCATCGAGCGGGGGCCAGATGACGTAGCGGACGGCTTGCCCGCGAGCGCAACGCGGGCTTAGCTCTCTGCAAGGCCGAGGTTACGGCTGCGGGAGATGCTCATGAACGTCCTGAAGCTGGGCCTGGCGCTTGCCTTGGCCGCCACCGTGGCCGCCTGCCAAAAGCCCGCGGCCAAGGCCGGCAATGTCGACGGCGCCCGGATCGCCGCAGCCGACACTAACGGCGAGTGGGTCTCCAACGGCAAGGGCTATTCCGAGCAGCGCTTCAGCCCGCTGGACAAGGTCTCGACCGCCAACATCGGCCAGCTGGGCCTGGCCTGGTTCGCCCAGTTCGACACCGACCGCGGCCAGGAGGCGACGCCCCTGATGGTCGACGGCGTGATCTACACGTCCACGGCGTGGTCCAAGGTCTTCGCGTTCGACGCCGCGACCGGCAAGCAGCTCTGGGCCTTCGATCCCAAGGTCGAGGGTTCCAAGGGGTTCAACGCCTGTTGCGACGTGGTGAACCGAGGCGTCGCCGTCTGGAAGGGTCACGTCTTCGTCGGCACGGTCGACGGACGGCTGATCGCGCTGGACGCCAAGACCGGCGCCCAGGCCTGGTCGGTGCAGACGACCGACACCTCCAAGCCCTACACGATCACCGGCGCGCCCCGGGTCATCAAGGACAAGGTGCTGATCGGCAACGGCGGCGCCGAGTACGGCGTGCGCGGCTACGTCACCGCCTACGACGCGGCCACCGGCAAGCAGGTCTGGCGCTTCTACACCACGCCCAACCCCCAGGGTCAGCCGGACGGCGCGGCGTCGGACAAGGTGATGGCCGAGAAGGGCTACGCCACCTGGTCGGACGGCGAATGGAAGAAGACCGGCGGCGGCGGCACCGCCTGGGACGCCATCGTCTACGATCCCACCCTCGATCTCGTCTACCTGGGCATCGGCAACGGCAGCCCGTGGAACCACCAGCGGCGTTCGGGCGGCAAGGGCGACAACCTCTTCCTCTCGTCGATCCTGGCGCTGAAGCCCGACACCGGCGCCTATGTCTGGCACTACCAGACGACGCCTGCCGAGAGCTGGGACTACACCGCCACCCAGCCGATCATGCTGGCCGACCTGACCATCAACGGCGCGCCGCGCAAGGTGCTGATGCAGGCGCCGAAGAACGGCTTCTTCTATGTGATCGACCGCGCGACCGGCCAGCTGATCTCGGCCAAGAACTACACCAACATCACCTGGGCGACCGGGGTCGACATGAAGACCGGCCGGCCGATCGAAACGCCCGGGGCGCGCTATGAGAAGTCGGCGATCCTGCAGGTGCCGGGCCCGCTGGGCGCCCACAACTGGCAGCCGATGGCGTTCAACCCGAAGACCGGGCTGGTCTACATCCCGACCAACGTGACCCCTTTCGCCTACACCGACGACAAGGGCTTCACCTACAAGGCCGGCGCCTGGAACGTGGGCGTCGACTTCCTGGCCAACGCCATGCCGACTGACGCCGCCACGCTCAAGGCGCTCACCGCTATGATCAAGGGCCAGTTGGTCGCCTGGGATCCGGTGCAGCAAAAGGCGGTCTGGACCGTCGACCATCCCTATTTCTGGAACGCCGGCGTGCTGGCGACCGGCGGCGGCCTGGTGCTGCAGGGCTCGGCCGAGGGCGAGCTTGCGGCCTATGACGCGACCAGCGGCAAGAAGCTGTGGAGCTACAAGACCGGCAACGGCGTGATCGCCGCGCCGATGACCTATGAGTTGAACGGCGAGCAGTACATCGCGGTGATGGTGGGCGTCGGTGGGGGCGGCCAGATCTCGGCGCCGGCCTCGATGCCGCTGCGGCCGCGCCTGCCGGGCCGGCTGATGGTCTTCAAGCTGGGCGGAACCGCCAAGGCGCCGGAGTTCGTCACGCCGCAGCAGCCGCCGATCGACCTGACCAATGTCAGCTCGACGGGCGACGTCGCGCGCGGCTTCGCGGTGTTCAACCGCAACTGCCAGGTCTGCCACGGTCCCAACGCCACCGGCGCGTGGCTGCCGGACCTGAAGCGCTCGCCGATGCTGCTGACCGCGGCTGACTGGAAGGGCGTGGTGATCGACGGCGCCAGCGCCAGCCGTGGCATGGCCAGCTTCGCCCGCTTCCTGAACGCCAAGGACGCCGAGGACATCCGCGCCTTCGTGATCGACGAGGCGAAGAAGGCGCAGGCCGGCGGCCAGACCGCGGCTGTTCCGATCGGCTAGCGCGGAAGGGCCGTTGCACGTTTGACGGCGCTGCGCCTAGGGTCGCGGCGGATGGAGAGCCGCGCCATGAAAGCCGTTCGGTTGATTGCGACGGTGATGCTGCTCTGGCCGGTGGTCGTCGGCGCCCAGACCTATCGCGCGCCGCGCACCGCATACGGCCAGCCGGACCTGCAAGGCATCTGGACCAACGCCTCGCTCACGCGCATCGAGCGGCCGGATGGCTTCGATGCCGTCGTGGTCCCGCCGGAGAAGGCGCAGGCTTACGAGGCCGGACACAGCGGCCGAGTGGCCATACCGGGCGACGACACGGGCCAATCCGAGAGTGAATGGTGGGAGCTGGGGGGACGGCTCTCGCGCGTCGGGGACCAGGCCCGCGCCTCCATGGTCGTGGATCCCCCTGACGGGCGGCTTCCCTACACCCAAGCGGGCCGCGCCGCGGCGGAGAAGAAGCCCGGCTATGACGGCCCGGAGGCCCGCAGCCCGGCGGAGCGCTGCCTGAACGGCATCGGCACCCCCGCCGGTCCGCCGATGTTCAACGCGCCCTACAGCAACATCTACCAGATCTTGCAGACCGACGACCGTGTGGCCATCCTGGCGGAGATGAACCACGACCTGCGGGTCGTCCGGTTGGGCGGCGGTCATCCATCTGCTTCGATACGGCTATGGATGGGAGACTCGGTTGGCCATTGGGAGGGCGAGACCCTGGTCGTCGAAACGACCAACCTGCATCCCCAGGAGGGGCCGCGCGGAGCCTCCTCCATCGGACGGACCTACATCTCCGGCGACGCGAAGATCGTCGAGAGGCTTACCCGGGTCGCGCCAGACCGCATCTTCTATGCCTTCACCGTCGACGACCCGAGCACCTACAGCCACCCGTGGCGCGGCGAGATGACTTTCGTCGCCAGCAAGGGCCCGATCTTCGAGTTCGCCTGCCATGAAGGGAACTACTCCATGGAGGGCATCCTGGCCGGGGCCCGGCGCGAGGAAGGCGCCGCCACAGGGCGGCGCTAGGCCAGCTCGGCCAGGAGTTGCAGGGTCAGCACTACGGCCATGGCCGCCAAGCAGACCAGGTGTTCGCGCAGGACCGATCGGGCAAGTCGCGTCTGGATCTCCGGCGGATCTTCTCCGCGCCCCAGCCGCTTGGCGTTGGGCACGATCCGGGCGCCCGCCAGCCCGATCGCGCCCACAGCGGCCGCCAACGATCCCCAACCGGTCCACCAGGCGTCGGTCCCGCGAACGATCTCGATGACGATCGCGGCGACCACCAGCAGCATCGCCGCCGACACCAGGCGCGACATCGCCCCGGCTTCGGTGGTCACCCGTCGATAGTAGGCGGAGATCGACGCCAGGGCTTCAGGCGGCGCCGTAGCCCCGCCACGCCGCGCCTGGACGTCGAACATCAGGTCGAACCACAGGACGGCGATCAGGAATCCTGCGCCGGCCGATATCACGGCATGCATGTCCGCCTCCCCATCCCCTGACCGTCAGGCTCGGACGCGGGCGAGGCGGTGTCAAACCGCTAGCGCAGCACCGCCGCGAACTGGTCGGCGATCCAGGCGGCCTGGTCATCGCTGAGGATCAGCGGCGGGGCGATGCGGATGGTGTGGTCGTGGGTCTCCTTGGCCAGCAGGCCGCGGGCTTGGAGGGCTTCGCAGACGCGGCGCGCGCCGCCGGCCTCGGCATGCAGCTCGACCGCCAGCATCAGGCCGCGGCCGCGCACGTCCTTGACGCTGTCGGCGCGGATCGAGGCGAGCGAGGCCTGCAGGCGGTCGCCGACC
>JBOHKZ010000478.1:0-6871 GCA_050729355.1 Phenylobacterium sp.
CGTCCGGCCTTCGGCCGGCCACCCTCCCCATAAAGGGGAGGGAGAGCCGAAAACTTGATTGGCGGCCTCCTCGACCCCATAACCTGCGCATGACCCAGCCAGCGCCGGAAAAGCGCCTCTTCATCAAGACCTACGGCTGTCAGATGAACGTCTATGACAGCGAGCGGATGGCCGATGTGCTGTCGCCGCTGGGCTACGCCATGACCGACAGCCCCGAGGGCGCGGACCTGGTGGTGCTGAACACCTGCCACATCCGCGAGAAGGCCACCGAGAAGGTCTATTCCGAACTCGGCAAGCTGAAGGAGATGCGCGAGGAGCGGCTCTCCGAAGGCGGCTCGCGCATGACCATCGCCGTCGCCGGTTGCGTCGCCCAGGCCGAGGGCGAGGAGATCATGCGCCGCCAGCCCGCGGTGGACCTGGTCGTCGGTCCGCAGGCCTATCACCAGCTGCCCGAGCTGATCGCCCGCACCCACCGCGCCCGGGGCGAACGCCTGTCGGCCGATTTTGCGCCGGACGAGAAGTTCGACGCCCTGCCGCTTCGCCGACCCACCGGCGTCACCGCCTTCCTGACGGTGCAGGAGGGCTGCGACAAGTTCTGCACCTTCTGCGTGGTGCCCTACACCCGCGGCGGCGAATACTCCCGGCCTGCCGAAGCCATCGAGGCCGAGGCCCGCGACCTGGCCGCCAAGGGCGTGCGCGAGGTCACCCTGCTGGGCCAGAACGTCAACGCCTACTCGGGCGAGGGCGGCTTGGCTGGTCTCGTGCGGCGACTGGCGAAGATCGAAGGCCTCGACCGCATCCGCTACACCACCAGCCACCCGCGCGACATGGACCAAGCCCTGATCGCCGCCCATGGCGACGTGGCCGAGCTGATGCCCTACCTGCACCTGCCGGTGCAGTCCGGCAGCGACCGCATCCTGAAGGCGATGAACCGGGCCCACACCGCCGACAGCTACCTGCGGCTCATCGAGAAGATCCGCGCCGCACGCCCCGACATCGCCATCTCCGGCGACTTCATCGTGGGCTTCCCCGGCGAGCGCGACAGCGACTTCGAAGCGACCTTGGCGCTGGTGCGCGAGGTCGGTCACGCCGGCGCGTTCTCGTTCAAATACTCGCGCCGGCCCGGTACGCCGGCCGCCGCCATGCCCGGTCAGATCGCCGAGGCGGTGAAGGATGAGCGGCTCGCGCGCCTCAACGCCCTGCTCGACGAGCAGGCCCGCGACTTCAACGCAAGCCAGGTGGGCCGCACCCTGCCGGTGCTGTTCGAGCGGAAGGGCCGCCACGCGGGCCAGTTGATCGGCCGCAGCCCCTATCTGCAGGCGGTCTACGCCACCGCGCCGGATCGCTTGATCGGCCAGATCGTTCCTGTCCGTATCGAGGAAGCCGCGCGCATGAGTTTGGGCGGCGTGCTCGCCGAGGAGCCCGCCAAAGAGATGGCCTTGTGAGTCGCGCGCCCGAATTCATCCCGCTCTCCGATGTCGCCGCCCGCGCGGTCTCTGGCGCCAACTCGCGCCACGCAGCGCTGATCGAGGACGCCTTCGGCGTGCTGGTCGAGACGCCCGGCGGCGGGGTCTCGGTGAGCGGCGATTCCAAGAGCCGCGGCCAGGCCAAGAAGGCGGTCCAGGCCATCGCCGAGCGCGCCGACCAGGGTCTCGAGATCGGCGAGGCCGATGTCCGCGTGGCCATCGGCAATGCCCGCACCGGCACGGGCGGCCCCGGCCACCTGCCGATCGGCCGGCGCGGCCAGGTGGCGCCCAAGACTGCGACCCAGGCGGAATACCTGCAGGCCATGGCCAAATGCGAGCTGGTCTTTGGCCTGGGCCCGGCCGGCACCGGCAAGACCTTCCTGGCCGTGGCGCACGGCGCGGGCCTGCTGCTGCGCGGCGAGGTCGAACGGCTGATCGTTTCTCGCCCCGCGGTCGAAGCCGGCGAGCGGCTCGGCTTCCTGCCCGGCGACCTGACCGAGAAGGTCGATCCCTACATGGCGCCCGTCTGGGAGGCGCTGACCGACATCCTGGGCGCGGACCAGCTTCGGCGCCGTCGGGAGAAGGGCGAGATCGAGGTCGCGCCCATCGCCTTCCTGCGCGGCCGGACGCTGGCCCACGCATTCGTCATCGTCGACGAGGCGCAGAATTCCACCCGCCTGCAGATGAAGATGGTGCTGACCCGCCTGGGCGAGGGCGCGCGCATGGTGGTCACCGGCGACCCCAGCCAGATCGACCTGCTGAACGCCCGCGACAGCGGCCTGGCCCACGCCGTCAGCCTGCTGGAAGGCGTCAAGGGCATAGAGGTCACCCGCTTCACCGCCGCCGACGTGGTGCGCCACCCGCTGGTCGAACGGATCGTCCGCGCCTACGACGCCGACGCGGCGAAGCACGCGCCCCCCGGAAGCGGGACGTGATCGACATCGAGATCGAGGACGCGACCTGGATATCGGCCCTGCCCGAGGCCGAGACCCTGGTGCGTACCGCAGCGCAGGCGGCGCTCGACTGCGAAGGGGCGACGCCGGAGGGCGTGACCCTGCTTCTCACCGACGACGAGACTGTCCGCGACCTCAACGCCCGCTTTCGCCAGCAGGACAAGCCGACCAACGTGCTGTCGTTCCCGGCGCCGGCCAATCCTGAGCATTTCCTGGGCGACGTGGCTCTCGCCTATGGCGTTTGCGCCCGTGAAGCCGCCGAACAGAACAAGCCGTTGGCGCACCACCTGCAGCATCTGGTGGCGCATGGGGTGCTGCACCTTCTAGGATACGACCACATCGGCGACGATGAGGCCGAGGCGATGGAAAGCCTCGAACGCATCGTCCTCGCAGGCCTGGGAGTCCCCGATCCCTATGCGGCGGGTGAAGGAGAGCATGACCGACCCCGTCCCTCCGAGTAGTGGGGAACCTGCCAGATCTGGCGGGTTCCAGGCTCTGCTCAACATCTTCCGGCGCGGCCCGTCCGAGATCGATCCGGGCGCGCCGGAGCCGCCGACCGCCGCCACCGGCGAGCTGGTCAGCCACGCCCGCGCCTTCCAGGACCTGCGGATCGGCGACGTGATGAAGCCGCGCGCCGACATCGTGGCCGTCGACCGCGCCTGCAATTTCAACGAGCTGGTCGAGCGATTCGTCGAGGCCGAGCACAGCCGCATGCCGGTCTACCGCGAGAACCTCGACGATCCGGTGGGCGTGGTCCACGTCAAGGACGTCTTCAAGCTGCTGGCCCGCAAGACGCGGCGTCCGAAGCCCGACGACCACGTGCTCTCCGGCCGACACAACCTGGTGCGCACCGTGCTCTACGTGCCGGCCTCCATGCGCGCCTCGGAGCTGCTGGGCCAGATGCGCGCCAGCCGCACCCACATGGCCCTGGTCATCGACGAGTTCGGCGGCACGGATGGCCTGGTGACCCTGGAAGACCTCCTGGAGATGCTGGTCGGCGACATCGACGACGAGCACGACGAGGCCGAGGACCAGAACGGCGCGGCGATCACGGCCGACGGCGACGGCTGGGTGGTCGACGGCCGCACCCCGCTGGAGGAGCTGGAGGCGGCGATCGGCCATGGCGTCGACCTCGCCCCGTCCGATCTCGACGAGGAGATCGACACGGTGGCCGGCTTGGTCAACGCCTTGGCCGGACGGGTGCCGCAGCGGCGCGAGGTGATCGATCACCCCGGCGGTTTCATGATCGAGGTGATCTCGGCCGATCCTAGGCGGGTCAAGCGCGTGCGCGTCCGCCACGCGCCCCGCCCGACCGAGCCGTCGGCCTAGCCCGGATGATGCTGCCATCAGGATGGACGGCGCGGGGGCTCGCGCTGCTGGCCGGCCTCGCAGCGGGCCTCGCCCATCCGCCGTTCGGGATCCTGCCCGGCCTGCTGGGCTACGCCTTGCTGTTGGTCCTGCTGGACACCGACGGCCCGCGGCCGCGACGCTCCGCCTTCTTCCGGGGCTGGCTGGCCGGCCTCGGCTATTTCGCGATCAGCATGTTCTGGATCACCGAGCCCTTCATGGTGGACGCCAAGAACCAGGGCTGGATGGCGCCCTTCGCCCTGGTGATGATGGCCGGCGGCCTGGCGCTCTTCTGGGGCGGCGCGGGCCTGCTCTACCGCGTCCTCCAGCCTCGCGGCTTCCAGCGCATCCTGGTCTTCGCCGGCTGCCTCGCGGGGTTCGAGTGGCTGCGCGGCCACGTCTTCACGGGCCTGCCGTGGAACCTGCCGGGCGAAACCTGGCGGGCGGGCTCGGCGCCGTCGCAGGCCGCGGCCGTGTTCGGCGCCTACGGCCTCTCCTGGATCACCGTCGCCATCGCCGCGTCGCCGGCGATCCTGGCCACGTCCGTGACCGCGCGCGCCAGGGCCGCCGTCCTTGCCGTCGCGCTCCTGGCGCTCGGCGGCCTTTATGGTTTTGGCCTCTGGCGTCTCAACCATGCCGCGACGCCTTCGGCCACCGCGCCGCTGGTGCGCGTGGTGCAGGCGAACATTGACCAGAAGGACAAGTGGCGGCCCGAAAACCTCGAGGTCATCTTCTCGACCTATCTCGACCTGACCCACCGGCCGTCGCCCTCGACCCCGACCATCGTCGTCTGGCCCGAAGGCGCGTTGCCGGCGGTGGTCGACGAACTTCTGGCGCCCGGTTCGCCCTACGGCCCGCGCCTGCGCGACGCGCTCGCCCCCGGCCAGACGCTGCTGATGGGGGCCAACCGTGCGGGCCGCGGTCCCAGCGGGACGATCCTCTATTTCAACAGCTTGATCGCGCTCACCCGCGACGCCGACCTGCTCCGGGTCAGCGGCATCTACGACAAGCACCGCCTGGTCCCGTTCGGCGAGTTCATGCCGCTGGGCGATCTGGCGACCAAGGTCGGGTTCCGCAGTCTCGTCCACATGCCGGACGATTTCAGCGCCGGGCCGCCGCCCAGGCCGATTGCGCCGTCGGGCCTGCCGGCCCTGCAGCCGCTGATCTGCTACGAGGCGCTGTTCCCGGGCTTCACCCGCGAGGCGATCCGCCGTTCCGGCGTGCGTCCGGACTGGATCCTCAACATCTCGAACGACGCCTGGTTCGGGGCCACCAGCGGCCCGCTGCAGCATCTGAACATCGCCAGCTATCGCGCCATCGAGGAAGGCCTGCCGATCGTGCGCGCCACGCCGACCGGCGTCTCGGCGGTCATCGACGCCTATGGGCGGGTCCTGCCCGGCGCCCGCCTGGGCCTCGGCGGGTTCGGCGTGGTCGATGCGCGGCTGCCCGCGGCGCTCCCGCCGACGGGGTTCTCGAAGCGCGGGGAAACTTTGTTCCTAGCGCTGCTGTTAATTTCATCAATCGCTGTTATCCGTTATCGCGTTCGATGACCGCGATTAGATGACGCATCGCTCATCTATTCCTTCCTGGTCCGCCTTTGGTTAAAGGTCTTCGGTTATGGACAAGCTTGTTGAGATAGATCGGGCCCCCAATCCCATCGACCGCCACGTGGGGCTCAGGATCCGCATGCGGCGCAAGGAGCTGGGGATCAGCCAGGAGCGACTGGCCGAGTCCATCGGCCTGACCTTCCAGCAGGTCCAGAAGTACGAGCGCGCCGCCAATCGGGTGAGCGCCTCGAAGCTCTGGGAGATGGCGCGGGCGCTGAACACCTCCATCGCCTATTTCTACGAAGGCCTCAGCGAGACGCCGGAGGCGCCCGGCTCCAACCTGCCGCGCGAGACGGTGCAGGACTTCCTGATGACGCCCGAGGGCCTCGAGCTGGCGTCGTCCTTCCCGAAAATCGCCCACGGCCGGGTGCGCCGCAAGATTCTCGACCTCGTCAGGGTGATGTCGGAAGATTCCGAGGCCTGAAGCCCGCGCTTGGCTTCACATAAAGAATTCCTTATAGGCTTCCGGCCTTATTGAGGGCGCCGCCGTCCGATGCCGGCGTCCTGGCCTATTTTTCTCGGAGCCCCCCCTTGAGCCGTTCCAGCTATATCTTCACCTCGGAGAGCGTCTCCGAAGGCCATCCGGACAAGGTTGCGGACCGCATCTCCGACACCGTCGTCGACGCCTTCCTGAGCGTGTCGCCCGAGGCGCGCGTCGCCTGCGAGACCCTGGTCACCACCAACCGCATCGTGCTGGCGGGCGAAGTCCGGGCCGGGAGCCCCGGCGGCTCCAAGGCCGAGAACAAGGCGCTGACCCGCGACATCGTCAAGTCGCTGGAGCCCAAGGTTCGCCAGGCGATCAAGGACATCGGCTACGAGCAGAAGGGCTTCCACTGGGCCAAGGCCAAGTTCGCCTGCCACCTGCATCCCCAGTCCGCCCACATCGCCCAAGGCGTCGACGCCTCGGCGAAGAAGGAAGAGGGCGCGGGCGACCAGGGCATCATGTTCGGCTACGCCTGCGACGAGACCCCGTCGCTGATGCCGGCGACCCTGCAATATTCCCACGACATCCTGCGCCGCCTGGCCGAAGTCCGGCATTCGGGCGAGTGCGCGGTGCTCGAGCCCGACGCCAAGAGCCAGGTCACGCTGCGCTACGAGGACGGCGTCCCGGTCGAAGTGCTGCAGATCGTCGTCTCAACCCAGCACAAGAAGCGCATCGGCCTGCATACGGCCACGCCCAAGCGCATCGAGCAGGCCATCCGCCCCTACGTGGAAGCCGTCTTCCCGGCGGGCCTGCTGACCAAGAAGACCAAGTGGCACGTCAACCCGACCGGCCGTTTCGAAATCGGCGGGCCGGACGGCGACGCGGGTCTCACCGGCCGCAAGATCATCGTCGACACCTACGGCGGCGCGGCGCCGCACGGCGGCGGCGCCTTCTCCGGCAAGGACCCGACCAAGGTCGACCGTTCCGCCGCCTATGTCGCGCGTTACCTCGCCAAGAACATCGTCGCCGCGGGCCTCGCCAAGCGCTGCACGATCCAGCTGAGCTACGCGATCG
>JBOHKZ010000479.1:0-2938 GCA_050729355.1 Phenylobacterium sp.
ATCATCATGCTGTCGGCCATGGGCGAGGACACCGACCGCATCGTCGGCCTCGAGCTCGGCGCCGACGACTACCTGGCCAAGCCCTGCAATCCGCGCGAGTTGCTGGCCCGGGTGCGCGCCGTGCTGCGCCGCGCCGAACAGCGCTCGGGCGCGGGCGGCGTGGGCGCCGGCTGCGAGTTCGCCGGCTGGCGGCTCGACCTGGTCCGGCGCGAACTGCGCTCGCCGCAGGGCGTGGTGGTGAACCTCTCTTCCGGCGAGTTCTCGCTCCTGCGCGCCTTTGTGGAACGCCCGCAGCGGGTGCTCACCCGCGACCAGCTGCTGGAGTTCGCCAGGGGCCCGGATTCCGACGCCTTCGACCGCGCGATCGACGTCCAGATCAGCCGGCTCAGGCGCAAGCTCGATGACGGCGGCGGCGCCCACGAGCTGATCCGCACCATCCGCAACGAGGGCTACATGTTCACCGCCAAGGTGAAGCGCACGTGAGCAAGCGGCGGGCGCCACGGCCGACGGCGTCGCTGTTTGTCCAGCTGATCACCCTGACGGGCCTGGCCCTGGTGGCGGCCGAGGTGATCAACCTCCTGCTGATCTTCAATCTGCCCCCGCCCCTGCCCGACTTCTATCGGCTGACCGAGATCGAGCAGACGTATCGCGGCGCCCAGCACGCCTTCACCGAGCGACGGCCGCTGGAGATGGTCGTCGTCAACAAAGCGCCGGGCCCCGCCATGGAAGGCTCGCAGGCCCCGCGCATCCGCGCCCGGATCGCCAAGGACCTCGGCGTGCCGCCGCAGCAGGTCGTCGTCGCGGCCAACGTCGGCCCGTTCGCTGATCGCCGCGTGTTCCGCATCATCCGCGACCGCATCGCGCGCGAAGGCGTTCGCGAGGAGCACTTCCTGGTGTCGCCCTTCGAGGTCGCGATCCAGCGGCCGGACGGCAAGTGGACGGTGGTGCGACCACAGCCAGCCTTCGGCCTGAACGCCTGGCAGCAGCGGATCGCGCTGTGGTTCGTGCTCTCGGCCATGGCCATGGCGCCCGTGGCCTACATTTTCGCCCGCCGGCTGGCCGCCCCGATCCGGATCTTCGCCAGCGCCGCCGAACGGCTGGGCCGCGACCCCCGCGCCGAACCGCTGGTGCTGACGGGCCCTTCGGAAATCCGCGCCGCGGTGGGAGCTTTCAACGACATGCAGGGACGGCTTCGGCGCTACGTGGAGGACCGCACCGCGATGATGGGCGCGATCGCCCATGACCTGCGCACGCCGCTCACCCGCCTGCGCTTCCGCATCGAGGGCCTGCCGGAAGAGCAGCGGGCCAAGATGAGCAGCGACATCGACCAGATGGAGGAGATGATCTCCGCGGCGCTCAACTTCGTACGCGACACCACGCGGCCGGGCGAACGTACGCCGCTGGAGCTTTCGTCGCTGCTCGAGAGCCTTTGCGACGAGATGGCCGAGACCGGCGCCGCCACCGAGGTGGAGTCCGGCGAGAAGGTTGTGCTGGAAGGCGACCCGATGGCCCTACGCCGGCTCTTCTCCAACCTCCTGGAGAACGCCGTGAAGTTCGGCGGCCGGGCGCGCACCCGGGTGTTCCGCGACGAATCCAACGCCGTCGTCGAGATCGAGGACGACGGCCCAGGCATCCCGCCGGCCGACAGCGAAAAGGTCTTCGAGCCCTTCTACCGCCGCGAACCCTCGCGCAGCCGGCAGACCGGCGGCATCGGGCTGGGACTTGCGGTCGTGCGCTCCATCGCCCGCGGCCACGGCGGCGACGTCGCCCTGGTGAACAGAGTCGGCGGCGGGCTGACAGCCCGGGTTCAGCTTCCCCTGTAGATATTGCCAGGCCGCAAGAGAGCGTGGCGCTGTGAAATCCTCGCGAAACGCTGTTCTGTACCTTGAAGCTCTACTACTGACCTCAGAGGCCCGCCGAGACACATGAGCCCGAGCCCCACCACCCGGCGCAGACCGCGCTTCTCCCGGCCGCTGATGATCGGGCTGGGCGTCGTGGCCATGATGGTCGTGGCCGTGGTCGCCTGCCAGATGCGGCCCAAGCCGCAGAAGGATCCCTACCGCACGGTGGCCGTCGAGCAGGGCGCGATCACCAAGTCGGTCTCCGCCTCGGGCACGCTGCAGGCGCTGGTGACAGTCGACGTGGGCTCGCAGATCTCGGGCCAGATCACCAAGATCCTCGTCGACTTCAATGACCACGTGAAGGAGGGCCAGGTGATGGCCGTCCTGGACCCGCAGACCTACCAGACCCGCGTCGCCCAGGGGCAGGCCGACGTGCAGGCGGGCCTCGCCGCCGTCGCGCAGGCTGAAGCCCAGGCGGCCAACGCCAAGGCAGATTTCGACCGCAAGAAGGTCCTGGTCGGCCAGGGCATCTATTCGCCCTCGGTGCTCGACCTCGCCACGGCCGCCTGGAAGAACGCCGAGGCCTCAGTCGTCTCGGCCCGCGCCAAGGTCGCCCAGAGCCGCGCGGCGCTTAACAGCCAGAAGGTCGATCTCGGCCGCACGACCATCCTGGCGCCGATCGACGGGGTGGTAGTCGACCGCAAGGTCGAACCCGGCAACACCGTCGCCGCCAGCCTTCAGGCGCCGGTGCTGTTCACGATCGCCCAGGACCTTTCCAAGGTCGAGGTGAAGATCAGCGTCGACGAGGCCGACGTCGGCCAGGTGCAGGAAGGCCAGAAGGTCCGCTTCACGGTCGACGCCTATCCCGACGACACCTTCGAGGGCGTGGTCACCCAGGTGCGCAAGCAGCCGACCACCGAGCAGAATGTCGTGGCCTATACGGTGATCGCCGAGGCGGACAATCCGCAGTCGAAACTGCTGCCCGGCATGACCGCCAACGCCGACATCGTGATCGACACCCGGTCCAATGTGCTGAAGGTCCCGGCCGCGGCGCTGCGCTGGAGCCCGCCCTCCGAGAACAACGCCCGCGCCGCGGT
>JBOHKZ010000480.1:0-6929 GCA_050729355.1 Phenylobacterium sp.
GCTCTACACCAGCTGGATCCAGACCACGGCGACCTTCGGCCTGTTCCTCAGCCTGATCGTCATCATCGTCGTGCGCACCCAGGTGGGCGAGCCGGCGTTCAAGGCGTGGGCCTGGCGCGTGCCCTTCCTGGTGTCGATCGTGTTGCTGGGCGTGTCGCTGTGGATCCACCTGCGGCTCAACGAGAGCCCGGTCTTCCAGAAGATGGTCGACGAGGGGACCACCTCGAAATCGCCGCTGACCGACAGCTTCGCCAAGTGGCCGAACCTGAAGCTGGTGTTGCTGGCGCTCGTGGGCCTGACGGCTGGCCAGGCGGTGGTCTGGTACACCGGCCAGTTCTACGCGCTCTTCTTCCTCGAGAAGACGCTGAAGGTCGACGGCGTCCTGACCAACCAGCTGGTGGCCGTAGCGCTCCTGCTCGGCACGCCGTTCTTCGTGGTGTTCGGCTGGCTGTCGGACAAGATCGGGCGCAAGCCGATCATCCTGGCGGGCTGCCTGCTGGCGGTCCTGACCTACTTCCCGATCTTCAAGGCGCTGACGGTGGCGGCCAATCCGCAGCTCGCGGCGGCCACGGCCAGCGCGCCGGTGACGGTGGTCGCCGACCCCGCCGACTGCGCCTTCCAGTTCGATCCGGTGGGCAAGAAGACCTTCGCCTCGTCGTGCGACCTCGCCAAGTCCGCGCTGGCCAACGCCGGCGTCAGCTACGTGAACCAGGCCGCGCCCCCCGGCTCCGTGGCGGTCGTTAGGATCGGGCAGGGCGAGCTCGCCAGCTTCCACGGCGACGCCTTGCCGGCCGCTGAGCTGAAGGCCCAGAAAGCGGCCTGGACCAAGTCGCTCGGCGCGCACCTGAAGGCCGCCGGCTATCCCGCGAAGTCGGACCCGGCGCTGATGAACAAGCCGCTGGTCGTGGGCCTGCTGTGGCTGCTGGTGCTCTACGTGACCATGGTCTACGGGCCGGTCGCCGCGGCGCTGGTGGAGATGTTCCCGGCCCGCATCCGCTACACCTCGATGAGCCTGCCCTATCACATCGGCAACGGCTGGTTCGGCGGCTTCCTGCCCACCACCGCCTTCGCCATGGTCGCCGCCACCGGCAACATCTACTACGGCCTCTGGTACCCGGTGACGGTGGCCGCGGTGACCTTTGTCGTGGGTCTGCTGTTCGTGAAGGAGATGCGGGGCGCCCGCATCGAGGACTGAGGGAACCCCCATGCGCTGCCTGCTGATCGCCGCCGCCCTGATGCTCGCCACGCCCGCCGCCGCCCAGACGGTGAAGCCGCAGCTCAGCGCAGCCCTGCCCAATGCGCCGGGCAAGACCATGACGGTGGTCACGGTGAACTACGCGCCGGGCCAGAAGTCCGGGCCGCACCACCATGCCGGATCGGCCTTCCTCTACGCGCGCGTGCTGGCCGGCCAGGTGCGCAGCGAGGTCGAAGGCCAGGGCCCGGCCAAGGTCTACGGCGTCGGCGAGGGCTGGACCGAGGGGCCGAACGCCCACCACGTGGTCAGCGAGAACGCCAGCGCCACCGAGCCCGCCTCGATCCTGGTGGTGTTCGTCGCCGACGACGGCGCGACCCTGACCACGCCCGACAAGCGCTAGACCTCGAACCCCTGGGTCACGAAGGGCAGGCGGCGCAGGCGCTTGCCGTTGGCCTGGAAGATGGCGTTGGCGAGCGCGGGGGCCACGCCCGGCACCGGCGGCTCACCCGCCCCGCCCATCGGGACGTCGGGCGTCTCCAGCAGGATCACCTGAACCGGCGGCGCTTGGCGCATCCGCAGGATCGGATAGTCGCCGAAGTTGGCCTGGTCGGCGCGGCCGTCGGTGAAGGTCACCTGCTCGCCGAGCGCCGCGGAGAGCGCCATCAGGCCGCCGCCTTCGAACTGCGCGCGCACCTGCTGCGGATTGACCGCCAGGCCGAGGTCTGCGGCGGCGACCAGGCGAGTGACCTGCAGCCGGGTTCCCTCGATCTTCACCTCGACGGCGTGGGCGACGACGGTGTCCCAGTCCTCCAGCATCGCGAGGCCGCGGCCGACGCCGGGCGCGCGGGGCGAACCCCAGCCGATGGCCTGGGCCGCGGCCTGCAGCACGCGGCGGGCGCGCTCGTTCTTCCCCAGCATGGCCTCGCGGTAGGCCAGCGGATCGGCGCCGGCCAGGTGGGCGCATTCGTCGATGAAGCTCTCCTTGGCGAAGACCGCCATGCCTGGGTCGACAGCGCGCCAGGCGCCGACCGGCACGCCGACCTTGGCGGTGGCGAGCGTCGCGGCCGACGACAGCGCATAGGGCTTGGCTCCGCTGCCGCCGGTGCGGTCGTCGGCGGTGGTCGCCAGCACCTCGTAGCCGGCAAGCGCCCCGTCCTTGCCGAGCGGCGCGCGGAGCACCATCCGCATCGCCGGGCGGTAGACGTCGTGGGCCATGTCCTCCTCGCGGGTCCAGACCACCTGGACGGGGCCGTCGAGGTGCTGCGCCACCTGCACGGCGCGGCCGGCGTAGTCGCCCTTCAGCCGCCGCCCGAAGCCGCCGCCCATCAGCAGCGGATGGACGACGATCCTGTCCTTCCGCAGCCCGGTCATGGCGACGACGTCGTCTCGCAGCCAGGTCGGGGACTGGCACGGCGCCCAGATCTCCGCGCCCGCGGCGTCGGCGCGGGCGGTGGCGTTCATCGGTTCCAGCGGCGCATGCGAGAGGTAGGCGATCTCATAGGCCGCCTCGTGCTTGCGCGGAGCGCGGGCGTAAGCGGCGCGGAGCTGGTCGCGGATCGCGGCGCCGCCCTCGCGCGGGCTGACGACGGCGTCCGGCGCGTCGATGCCGCCTTCCAGCGCCGCGCTGATCCTGGCGGAGCCAAAGCCGGCGGGCGCGCTCCAGCGGGGCTCCAGCGCCTTGGCGCCCTTGAACGCGGCGAAGGTCGAGGTCGCGACGACGGCCACGGCGTCCTTCAGCTTCACGACCTTGGTGACGCCGCGCACGGCCAGCGCCGGCGTCTCGTCGACGCTCTCCAGCGCCCCGCCGTAGGTCGGGCACTGGCGGATGGTGGCGAAGGCCATGCCGGGCACGCGGAAATCGATGCCGTAGCGCGCTTCGCCGTTCAGCTTGGTCGGCTGGCCGAGCGTCGAGATCGCCTTGCCGATGTAGCGCCGCTCGCCGGCGGGTTTCAGGACGGGGTCGCTAGGCGGGGCGCAGAGCGCGGCTTCGGAGGCCAGCGCGCCGTAGCCCAGCCGCCGGCCGGTGGGCTGGTGGATCACCTCGCCGAGCTCGGCCTTGCAGGTTGTCGCCGCGACGTTCCAACGGCGCGCGGCGGCCTCGGTCAGTTGCGCGCGGGCCGTGGCGCCGGCCCTGCGCAGGATTTCGAAGCGACTGCGCAGCGTCTCGCTGCCGCCGGAATAGAGCGCGCCGTCGTTGAGGAAGGGCTCGACCTCGCCCGACTGGACGACGGTGATGCGGTCCCAGTGGGCCTCCAATTCGTCGGCCAGCACCTGGGCCTGGCCGGTGCGAGAGCCCTGCCCCATCTCCAGCGCCGTGGTGGTCAGTGTGATCCGGCCGTCGGGGGCGATGGAGATCCAGGGCGACAGGGGCCCCGCCGCCGGGCTCGCGCCAGCGGGCGCGCAGGCCAGCGCGAAGCTCCCGCCGGCCAGCCAGGTGACGAACTCGCGCCGATCCATGGGCGGAGCATAGGTCGAGCGACCGACGTTAGGCGAGCGATGGCGCGCGCCGAATTCGTGCGAATCCGCGGCCGCTAACGATCCTCGCGATCGATGCGGTCGTCGTAGCCGTGATTGGCGGAATAGAAGGCCAGCCACATGAGGCCGCCGGTCAGGGCCGCCACGGCGAGGAGGCCGCCAAGTACGTAGGGCCACACCGGCAGGAGGCTCTGCCACCCGCCGTCGATCCTCGCGGTCACCATGAAGGCCCAGGCGGCGAAGGCCGCGAAGATCGCTAGGCCGACGAAGGTCAGTCCGAGGAAGACGACGTTCTTGCGCATGCTGGCCTCGCAGATGGCCAGCCGATCATAGCACGGAACTACTCGGCGGCGTGCCGGGTCAGGCCGATCTTCGGCGCCAGCTCGCCCGCGGCGTAGCGCTTGGCCATGGCCGAGAGCGGGATGGCCTTGATGCTCGAGGCGTGGCCGGCGGTGCCGAACTCTTCGAAGCGCTGGACGCAGATCTTGCGCATGGCTTCCTTGGCGGGCTTCAGGTAGCTGCGCGGGTCGAATTCGCCCGGCTTCTCGGCGAACACCTTCCGGATGGCGCCGGTGATGGCCATGCGGTTGTCGGTGTCGATGTTGATCTTGCGCACGCCGTGCTTGATGCCGCGCTGGATCTCTTCGACCGGCACGCCCCAGGTCTGGGGCATCTCGCCGCCGTACTTGTTGATGATCTCTTGCAGGTCCTGCGGAACCGACGAGGAGCCGTGCATCACCAGATGGGTGTTGGGCAGGCGGCGGTGGATCTCTTCGATCACGTTCATCGCCAGGACGTCGCCGTCCGGTTTGCGGGTGAACTTGTAGGCGCCGTGGCTGGTCCCCATCGCGATGGCCAGCGCGTCGACCTCGGTGGCCTTCACGAAATCCACGGCCTGGTCAGGATCGGTCAGCAGTTGGTCATGGCCGAGCTTGCCCTCGAAGCCGTGGCCGTCTTCCTTCTCGCCCATGCCGGTCTCGAGGCTGCCCAGCACGCCGAGCTCGCCCTCCACCGAGGCGCCGACCCAGTGGGCCATGTCCACCACGTTGCGGGTGACCTTGACGTTGTAGTCGTAGTCGGCCGGCGACTTGCCGTCGGCCAGCAGCGAGCCGTCCATCATGACCGAGGTGAAGCCGTACTGGATCGCGGTGGCGCAGGTGGCCTCGTTGTTCCCGTGGTCCTGGTGCATGCAGATCGGGATGTCCGGATACATCTCGGCCATGGCGTCGATCAGGTGCTTCAGCACGATGTCGTTCGCATAGGACCGGGCGCCGCGCGAGGCCTGCATGATCACCGGCGAGTTGGTGGCCTCCGCGGCCTCCATGATCGCCAGCGCCTGTTCCATGTTGTTGATGTTGAACGCCGGCACGCCATAGCTGTGCTCTGCGGCGTGATCGAGGAGTTGTCGCAGGGTGATCCGGGCCATCGTTCTACCGTCTGTTATCGGGACAGAGCCGCCACACCGGGCAGCGTCTTACCCTCCATCCATTCAAGAAACGCGCCGCCGGCCGTGGAGACGAAGGTGAAATCGTCCACGACACCCGCCGCGTTGAGGGCCGCCACCGTATCACCGCCGCCGGCCACCGCCACCAGCTTCCCTGCCTTGGCGAGCCCGGCGGCATAGCGCGCGGCCTCCATGGTGCCCTTGTCGAAGGGGGGCATCTCGAAAACGCCCAGCGGCCCGTTCCAGATCAGGGTCTTGGAATTGGCCATGGCGCGGCACAGGCGCTCGACGGTCTCGGGACCGGCGTCGAGGATGCGTTCGTCCTCGTCGATGGAGCCCACGTCGCGCACCCGGGCCGGCGCGCCGGGCGCCAGTTTCTCGGCGACGACGATGTCCAGCGGCAGGAAGAGCTTGCAGTTGTTCTGGCCGGCGAGGCGGATGATCTCGCGCGCGGTGTCGGCCAGGTCCTTCTCGCAATAGGAGGCGCCGACGTCGTGGCCCTGGGCGTAGAGGAAGGTGTTGGCCATGCCGCCGCCGATGGCGAGCTTGTCCAGCTTGGTGACGAGGTGGCGCAGCAGGTCGAGCTTGGTGGAGACCTTGGAGCCGCCGACGATGCCCAGCACCGGGCGCTCCGGACGGCCCAGCGCGGCGTCCAGCGCGTCGAGCTCCAGCCGCATCTGCTCGCCCGCATAGGCCGGCAGCAGGCGCGCGAGGCGCTCGGTCGAGGCGTGCGCCCGGTGGGCGGCGGAGAAGGCGTCGTTGACGTACAGGTCGCCGTTCGCCGCCAGCTCGTTGGCGAAGGTCCGGTCGTTGGCTTCCTCGCCCGCATGGAAGCGGACGTTTTCCAGCAGCAGGACGTCGCCGGGCTGCATGGCGTTCACCGCCGCACGCGCCTTCTGGCCGATGCAGTCCTCGGCGAAGGCGACCGGAACGCCCAGCACCTTGGCCAGCGGTCCGACGATCGGCTTCAGGCTCATCGACGGCACGACCTTGCCCTTGGGGCGGTCGAAGTGGGCCAGCAGGATTACCTTGGCCCCGCCGGCGCGCAGCTTGTCGACGGTGGGCTTGGCGGCCCTAAGGCGGGTGTCGTCGGTGACCTTGCCGTCGTCCATCGGGACGTTGAAGTCCACCCGGACCAGGGCGCGCTTGCCCTGCAGTTCGGCGTCGTCGAGCGTCTGGAAAGCCATCCGGGACTAGAGGAACTTCGCCATCGCGACGGCGGTGTCGCTCATCCGGGTCGAGAAGCCCCACTCGTTGTCATACCAGGAGAGCACCCGGCCAAGGCCGCCGTCGACCAGCTGGGTCTGCGGCAGGGCGACGGTCGAGGAGGCGGGGATGTGGTTGAAGTCATGGGAGACCAGCGGCTCCTTGGTGACCGCCAGGATGCCCTTCAGCGGGCCTGAGGCCGCGGCGGCTTCGAAGGCGGCGTTCATCGCTTCGACCGTGACCTTGCGGGTCGGCACGAAGTTCAGGTCGACCACCGAGACGTTGGGGGTCGGCACGCGGATCGAGGAGCCGTCCAGCTTGCCGGCGAGCGCCGGGATCACCAGGCCCAGCGCCTTGGCGGCGCCGGTGGAGGTGGGGATCATCGACATGGCCGCGGCGCGGGCGCGGTAGAGGTCCTTGTGCATCGTGTCCAACGTCGGCTGGTCGCCGGTGTAGGAGTGGATGGTGGTCATGTAGCCGCGCTCGATGCCGCAGAGCTCCTGCAGCACGTGGGCCACCGGCGCCAGGCAGTTGGTGGTGCAGGACGCGTTCGAGATGATCAGGTGATCGGCGGTGATCTTGTCGTCATTGACGCCATAGACGACGGTC
>JBOHKZ010000481.1:0-24758 GCA_050729355.1 Phenylobacterium sp.
TTTTTATTGACGGAAAAATGTCGTCATGTTTGAACGATGCCATGGAGCGGTGCGGTTCAGCGTCACCGAGAGGAACGTCACAGAGCGCGGTCAACGCGCCGACGCACAGGGGAGCTACAAATGGGACATCAGGCCTCGACGCATCAACGCATCCTGCTTTTGGCGGGCGCCGCAGCGATCGCATTTCCGCTTTGCGCCCAGGCGCAGTCCGCGGCATCCGTTTCCGCCAAGCCGTCCGCCGCTGAGGCGGAAGCGGTATCAGAAGTGGTGGTGACCGGATCGCGCATCCAGCGCTCTGGGTTCGACGCGCCGACCCCAACCACGGTGGTCAGTGCGGTCGACCTTCGTGTCGGCGATCGCGCGAATATCGCTCAGGTGTTGAACGACCTGCCGCAGTTCCGCGCGACAACGACCTCGACGACGACCGCCGCCAACACCAACAACAGCGTCTCCACGGCCGACCTGCGCGGCCTGGGCTCGGGCCGCACGCTGACCCTGCTCGACGGCCATCGCTTCAGCGGCAGCGCCGACCTGAGCAACGTTCCGCAAAGTCTGGTCAGCCGCGTCGACATCGTCACCGGCGGCGCTTCGGCGGCCTGGGGTTCGGGTGCGGTATCGGGCGTCGTGAACATCATCCTCAACGACAAACTCACCGGCCTCACGCTCGGGGTCGGTGCGGGCGAGTCGACGCACGACGACACGAAGCGGTACGGCTACAACATCGCCTACGGAACCAACTTCCTCGATGACCGCGCCCACTTCATGATCGGAGCCGAGTTCGCCAAGGACAAAGGGGCCTTCGATCGTTCGACCCGGCCCAATCTGCTCTCCGCGGTATTCCAGGACACCGCGGGTCAGCTGAGCCTGCAGCGAAACGTAAAGTACACGTTCTCGGGCCCCGGCGGTGTGATCATCGGCGGTCGGGCTGGAACGCAGGCCTTCAACCCCGACGGCTCGCTGAGTCCCTTGCAACTGGGCTCGCCGACGGCCGGCAATTTCACTGTCGGCGGCAACGGCGTGAATCTCTTCGACTACATCGCGGTCACGTCGCCCTACGAGCGTCTCAATCTGTTCACCCGGGCAAGCTACGACCTGAACGACAAGACCAAGGTCTGGGCCAATCTAGGATACAGCGACGTCGGGGGCGACTACCTGCTCCTGCCCGAGATGGGCACCTTCCAGGTCAAGGCCGATAACCCGTTCCTCACCCCGACCGCGCGGGCGCAACTGACCGCGCTCGGCGCGACGTTCCCGCTCACCATCGGGCGAATCCTCACCGACGTCGGGCCGGAGCAATATCTGCACCTCAAGACCGACCGCCAGAACAAGGAAGGATCCATTGGGATCGACGGTTCGCTCGGCGGCGGCTGGACCTACAGCGCCTATTACGACCACGGCGAGCTGCGCAACAAACAGGTCGTCTATAATCAGCGCATCACCGCCAACTTCAACAACGCCATTGATCCGGTGGCCGGCCCGGGCGGCGTACCGATCTGCCGCGCGAACGCCGTCACGATCACTGCCCCCGGATGCGCGCCAATCAACCTGCTAGGCAACGGGAACATCTCCGCCGCGGCGGTCGCCTACGCGTTCGGCGCCGGCACGGATGTCTCGACGACCAAGCTCGACGCCGGGGGCATCGTGTTCCGGGCGCAGCCCTTCTCCAGTTGGGCCGGACCGGTCGACATCGCCTTCGGCGCCGACGCCCGCCGCGAAGCCATCGAGACGAACTACATCGACCCCATCTCCCTGGCGGGCGGGCGCAGCACCCGTAACGCCTCGCCGCTCGATGGGAAGTTCGACGTCAAGGAAGGCTTCGGCGAGATCAACGTGCCGCTGCTGGATATCCCGGACATGCTGCACGTGGAGGCCAACGGCGCGGCCCGGTACAGCGACTACAGCACGAGCGGCGGCATCTGGTCCTGGAAGTACGGGGCGACCGCGCGGGTGGCGCACGACCTACTGGCGCGCGGCACCTACTCGCGCGACATCCGCTCGCCGTCGATCAACGAACTGTACACCAAGGGCACCGCTGGTTTCGCCAACGTGCAGGACCCCTTCGTCGGCCAGACTCAGGCGCTCGTGAAGAACTTCGCCGGCGGCAATCCGAACCTAGTCCCCGAGATCGGCCATACCCTGACACTCGGAGGATCCTACTCGCCGCACTACGCCCCAGGCCTGAGCTTCTCGCTCGACTACTACGATATCGAGATTTCGGGAGCCATCGCCTCGATCTCCCTGCAGGACACGCTCACCGGGTGCTTCGCGAGAGACCCCCGGGACCCGACCTGTGGCGGCGTCATCGCCCGAACGCCGACTGGCGCGATCGACTCGGTCCAGCGGACGTTCCGGAACCTGGCGAGTTACAAGACGAAGGGCCTCGACCTCGAGGCCTCATACGTCATGCCTTTGGATGTGCTGAACTCCGGCTGGGACGGCAGCCTCCGCTTCCGCCTGCTCGCCAATCACGTAAACGAACTGGAGATCAACGACGGCGTGCGGATCACCCGCGTCGAAGGTGTGGTCGGCGACACCACCACCTTCTCCACGCCCAAGTGGCGCCAGACCGCCACCGTCACCTATCAGAACGATGACCTGGCCCTCGATCTGCGGCTTCACTACGTGGGCGGCGGCATCTTTAGCAAGCAACTCGGCCCGAACGGGCTCCCCATCTCGAACAACAAGATCAGCAGCCGCACCTACACCGACATCGGCGGGCAATATAAAATCGGCAACGCCACGCTTTATGCGTCTGTCGTCAATCTGTTCAACGTCAAGCCGCCTTACGTGACCTATGCGACGCCGATCTATGACATGATCGGCCGGTACTACTCGGGCGGCATACGACTCAAATTCTGGTAACGACGACGGAGAGGCGGCGCACGCCGCCTCTCCGGTCCCCGTCGCCGCCTCGCCGAGGCTGTTTGACGGCAGAGTCTCCCCCTTGCGCCGCCGCGCGGCAGGGAACGCGGCTTCTAGTTCGTCCTGCGATCTGCGCGCGGCCAGACGCCGCCGCCTTTTGCGTCCCAAGCCGCCGAGAGACGTGGCGCCCGCCCCCGCTCGACGAGATCGCCATAATCCTCGGGGTCGCGAACCGGCCCAATCCGGCGTCAGCGCGCCCGATCGCGCCATTTCTTGCAAATATTTTCCCTGATTGAAAACGTCGATTGACGGAAGAAAATCACCATGTTTGAAATGTCACATGGTGGGAACAGGCGTCATCGCAAGAGACGCCTCAGAGCGCGGTCCACGCGCCGGCGACAAGGGGGACCACGGAATGACTCATCTGGCCACGACGTATCGACGCGTCCTGCTCCTGGTGGGCGTCGCCGCAGCCGCGCTGCCGATTTGCGCGTATGCCCAGACGGCGCCCGCCAAGCCGCCGGCCTCGCCGGCGGATGTCTCGGAAGTCGTGATCACTGGCTCGCGGATCCGGCGCTCGTCGGCCGACGAGAACCAGCCACTGCAGGTGGTCGGCGCCGAGGCCGCCGTTGAGCGCGGCCTGCTGAACATCGCTGACGTCATCAACGACCTGCCCCAGATCGGCGTGCCGGAATCGCAACGCGGCGCTCAGGGGGCCAACGTCGGGCGCAACTACATCAACCTCTTCGGCCTGGGATCCCAGCGAACCCTGACCCTGGTGGATGGTCAGCGGTTCGTGAGCAGCAACCCCGGATCCTCCAGCACCCGGAACCCGGGCAGCCAGGTCGACCTCAACAACATCCCGGTCCTGCTGGTGGATCGGGTCGAGGTGATCCAAGCGACCGGCGCGGCCACCTACGGCTCAGACGCCATCGCCGGGGTCGCCAACATCATCCTCAAGAAGAACTTCGAGGGCGCGATGGCCGACGCCCAGGCGGGCGTGTCCGACCGCGGCGACTATGCCAACTACGCCGCCCGCGGCCTGGTAGGGCGCTCATTCGCCGACGGCCGCGGCAACATCGAAGTGAGCTTCGAGCACGCCCAGAACGACCCGCTGTACGCCCGCGACCGGGCGTCGAGCGCCAGCCTGACGGTCTTCGGGACCAACCCGGCGAACGTGAACCGCACCGATGGCCGTCCGGCCAATATCGCGGTCCCCGACTGGCGGGTGCCGGAGCTGTCGCCAAACGGCGTCCCGTTCGTCGCTAACTCACCCCTGGTCGCCTCGATCCTGACCATGCCCGACCCCAACCGGCCGGGCTCGCGCGTCCGGGCTCAGTTTGGCCCAGGGGGCAATCTCATCCCCTACGATATCGGGACGCCCTATGCGATCGCCCTCGCCTCGGGCGGCGATGGCGCGAACCTCGGCGACCTCGTCTCACTCTACGCGCCGCTCAAGCGAGATCTCGTCTACGCCCTCGGCAACTACGAACTGACGGATCATATTCGCCTCTCGACATCCCTGATGGCCTCCCGCGTGAAGGCGCGGAATCTCGGCGCACAGGGTCCCTTCCTCAACGGGACGATCCTCAGCGGGACCAGCGCCGCCATCCAGATTCAGTCGACCAACGCGTTCCTGACACCGCAAGCGCAGGGCATTTTGCAGAGCCAGGGCATCACCCGGTTCTTCCTGGCCCGCACCAACTCCGACATCTACAACGGGCAGGTCGACAACGCCTCGCAGACCCAGCGGGGCGTGGTGACACTGGACGGCGACTTCAAGCTCGCCGACCGCGAGTTCTACTGGAATGCGAACTTCAACTATGGCCACTCCGGCGGCCGCGACACCTCGCAGACAATCGTCCAGCAGCGCTTCCTGAATGCCGCCGACGCCGTACTCTCGCCCTCCGGCGAGGTCGTCTGCCGCACTACGCTTCAGAACCCGGCGTCGACCGATCCGGCGATCTCCGGGTGCAAGCCGCTCAACCTCTTCGGCTACGGCGCGCCCAGCCAGGACGCGATCAACTACATCCTGACCGAGCTGGAATCCGAGTACGATCTCTACGAAACCGACATCCAGGCCAACGTGGGCGGCGACGTGATAAAGCTGCCCGCGGGCATGGTGAAGTTCTCCGCCGGATTCGAGCATCGCAAGGAGAAGTCCAGCTTCGAGCCCAACGACGCGGCGCGCCTGGGCCTGGGCCGGGATCCCGCGATCGCGGCCGTCCATGCGCGATACTCCACCGACGAAGCCTATGGGGAACTCTCGATCCCGCTGATCGGCGGCGATTTCACGCTTCCGCTGGTGAAGGCGCTAACCATCGACATGGCCGGGCGGCTCGTCGACAACTCACAGACCGGACGCGACCACGCCTGGAACGTCGGCAGCCGCTGGAGCGTGGTCGACGGAATGACGGTGCGGGGCTCCATCAGCCGCACCTTCCGCGCCCCGTCCATCGTGGAACTGTTCCAGCCGCGCGCGAGCCTGATCGCCTCCCTCGGCAACGATCCCTGCGATAGGCGCTTCATCGGGACCGGTCCCAATCCGTCGGCGCGCGGCAGGAACTGCCAAGCCCTGTTCACCTCGCTCGGCCTTCCGGCCAATTTCCAGCTCACCTCGATCGCCGTCTCGATCCCCCCGCCCCAGACCCTTGGCGGCAATCCCAACCTGAAGAACGAGACGGCGGACTCCTGGACGGCTGGCGTCCTATTCGAGCCGCGGTTCGCCCCCGGCCTCAGTCTGTCGATCGACTATGTGAGCGTCTCGCTCAAGCAAGCCATCTCGACCTTCAACAGCTCGAGCATCCTGTCGACCTGTTTCGACTCCCCTTCCCCCGATCCAGATGTGTGCGGCTTGGTGACGCGAGACGCCAACGCCCAGGTCACCAGCGTGACTACCGGCTACGTCAATGCGGGCTACACGAACTTCAGGGCCGTCTCCTACGCGGCGAGCTACACCCGCCCGATGTTCGACAACCAGCAGCTCACCCTGTCGCTCGACGTGCTGAACACGCAGGATCTCGAGAGTTCGGTCTCCGGCCTGGGCTTCGACCTCGTCCAAAGCGCAGGCGCACTGTCCACGCCCCGCTGGAAGGGTCAGGCAAAGATCTCTTATATGATCGACCGGCTGACGCTGAACTGGGCCACGAACTACGTCGGTCGGGTGCGCTTCAACAACACGGCGACGATCGAGGACCAGTTTCCCCTGCGGCTGGACTCCTACTTCCGCAGCGATCTCTCCGCGCAGTACCGGCTCAAGGACGCCGTAACCCTGCGTGCGGGCGTCAACAACATATTCGACCAACTGCCCAATTCCCTGGCCACCGGCCAAACCTCGTCCAGCGGCGCCGGATACGACGTCATCGGACGCGCCTACTACGCCGGGGTGCGCCTGAAGTTCTGACGCGGGACGCGGGCGTCGCCCGTCCGCAAGCGGCGCCTCGCCCCGCCCCGGACGGCCTGAGGCGGTCTCAGGGCGGCTTGGATCCCGGCGGATGATCGGTCGTCAGCCTCGTCGCCTTGACGCCGGCGACAGCGATCGCTCCGCGATCAGCTCCCCCTGCGAGCCTTTCGGGCCGGTTTTACAGGGGCAGGCGCGGTCTTCTTCCTCGGCGCGCTGGCCTTTAACGCGACCTTGGTCTGGGCGGGCGCCGGCACGCTTGACGAGCCGTCGTTCGCCGGGGTCGGAATCTTCTCCTGGACCGGCAGGATTTGGGACTCGTCACCGGCGCAGATGGTCAGGCCACGGCAGGGTGCGTCGCCGACCTTGATGTAGGCGTGCCCCATGCTGCTATCAAAATAGATGGAATCCCCCTGCCCGAGCCGGACCGGCGCATAGAGCTCGGAATAGAAGTCCACGGTGCCTTCGATAACGTAGGTGTACTCTTCGCCTGGATGCCGCACCCAGTCGCCGAACTCCTCCATCGATTTGGCATGTGGATAGGCGATAATCGGGACAAACCGCTTATTCAGCAGGTCGGCGGCCTGATAGAGGTGATTGTAGACGTTGGTCTCGATCTCCTGGCCGTCGCCGGCCCGCATGATGCTGCGGCGACCCGTGCCCAGCGGCGGCGCGTTGGCGTCCACGGCCGGCGAGAACAAGGCGCCGATGTCGACTTCCAGCGCCTTGCTGACCCGGGCCATCTTGTCATAGGTCAGGGCCATCTTGCCGTTTTCCATTTTCGACAAGGTCGAGATGGGGAATCCCGTCAGGGCCGCGAGTTGGACGAGCTTCAAACCCTTTTGGAGGCGAAGGTTTTTCAGCATCGCCCCGGGGTTCGCGTCGGTCTTCACGGTTGTCGGCTCGCTAAGTGGCTGTTTCAGTCATTTAGCCTATTCGGACAAATGCCACGCCACAAACAAGAAACTTTTGCGGGATCACCACGCCAGCACCGCAGGCTGACCGAGTCCGCCCGGTGAGCCACGGCGAGGCGGGCCGACGCCTTGGGCTACCCGCGCGGCCTGGACGGCGGCCGAGATCGCAAGATCAGCCCTGGCCGGACTCGCGGAGCCGCAGCAGCAGGGCCTCGGCGGCGGGGGTCTTCACTGGACCATAGCCGCGGACGTCCAGGGGCGCGGCGGCCAAGGCGACCGCTGCCTCGAGATTGTCCTGTGAGAGCGTTCCCGCAAGGCTGGCGATCACCGACAGATAGACGTCGCGGAGATCGCGCTCCAGACGACGCTCCGCGGACCGACCGAAGGGGTCGAGCGGGCCTTCCCGCAGGCTCCGCAGGGCGGCCAGCACGCCGAACACCGGCAGGATCCAGGCGCCAAAGGTCATCTTGCGGGGACGGCCTGTCAGCGGGTCGAGCCTGGCCAGAAACGGCGGCGACAAATGGATCCGCAGCGACCGGACGTCCTCGAACTCGCTGGCGACGGCGTCGCGGAAGCGACCATCCGTGTAGAGCCGCGCCACCTCGTACTCGTCCTTGTAGGCCATCAGCTTAAAGGCCGAGCGGGCCACCGCCCATACCAAGTCATCACCTCCTTGCAGCGGCGCCGCGGCGTCGCGCACCCGGGCGACCAAAGCCTCATAGCGTCCGGCGTAGGCGGTGCTCCAATACGTCTCGAGGTCGGCCCGCCGACGTGCGATGAAGCCTTCGAGGGTCAGGGGGACGGCCGGCGCCTTGGGCTCGGCCCCGTAGGCCGCGCGGCCGGCAGTGAAGGCCTTGAGGTTCGCCTTCGCCGCTTTGCCGTTCAGTTCAATGGCCTTCTCGATTGAGGCAAGGCTCAGCGGAATGGCGCCCCGCTGCCAGGCGTAGCCAAGCATCAGGATGTTGGCGGCGATGGAATCGCCCAGCAGTTCCCGAGACAGGGTGGCGGCGGGCAGCATGAGCGGCGCAGCGCCCGCCGCGACGGTCAGCCTCGACACCAGCCCGCTCTCCGGGACGACGAGATCGCGATGTACCTGGAAATCGGCCGTGGCGGCCGTATCGCTGTTGCCCACCACCAGGGTGCGGCCCGCCTGGATGGTGTCGAGCGCCTCGCCTTGAACCGCGGCGATAAGATCGCAAGCCAGGACGAGGTCCGCCTCGGCGGGCCCGATTCGGGCCGGGACCACGGCGTTCGCCGCGGCCCGCAGGCGCACATGGCTGAAGACCTGACCGCCCTTCTGGCTCAGGCCCGTCATATCATAAAGGCTGACGCCCAGGCCTTCGATGCGGGCGGCCATACCCAGGATGGCGCTCACCGTCACCACGCCGGTGCCGCCAACGCCGGCGATTACCAGATCGAATCCGTCGCCGAGCGCCGGCAGGGTTGGCCAGGGCAGCGCCTCGGCGGACGAGAGGTCGACCCCGGGGGCGCGGCGCGGCTTGCCGCCCTCGACGGTGACGAAGGAGGGGCAGAACCCCTTGATGCAGGAGAAGTCTTTGTTGCAGGCGGACTGATCGATGCGGCGCTTGCGCCCCAGCTCGGTGTCCAGCGGTTGGATCGCCAGGCAATTCGATTGCACCGAGCAGTCGCCGCAGCCCTCGCAGACCGCAGCGTTGATGAAGATCCGCCGGTCCGGATCGGGGTAGGCGTCGATCTTCCGCCGCCGGCGCTTCTCCGCCGCGCATGTCTGATCGTAGATGATCACCGAGACGCCTGGCGCCGTCTTGAAGGCCTCCTGCACTGCGCCCAGTTCGTCGCGATGGCGCAGCTCCGTTCCCGCCGGCAGCCGGCCCTGGGCCGCGAAGCGCTCGGGCTGGTCGGAGACCAACGCGATCCGCGTGACGCCTTCGGCCCGCACCTGGTGGGCGACCCGGTCTGCGGTCAGCGTCCCCTCAACGGGTTGCCCCCCGGTCATCGCCACCGCGTCGTTGAGCAGCACCTTGTAGGTGATGTTGACGCCGGCCTGGACGGAGGCGCGGATGGCCAGCGAACCGGAGTGGCTGTAGGTGCCGTCGCCGAGGTTCTGGAAGATGTGGGGGGTGTCCGTAAACGGGGCTAGGCCGATCCAGTTGGCGCCCTCAGCCCCCATGTGCCCCATCGGCACGGGATTGCGATCGGGATGAAACATAACCATCCCATGGCAGCCGATCCCCGTGGCGCCGAACGACCCATGCGGAACCTTGGTGGAGGTGTTGTGCGGGCAGCCAGGACAGAAGGCCGGCCGGCGGGCCACCATCGGCCCCGCTGGGAGCGGAGGCTTGACCAGGCGCGCACGCGCCTGGTCCGCCGCCGCCGCGAGGCCGGGCGCCAGAGCCGCCAGGCCGGGAAAGCTCGCCTGCAGGCGCTCGGCGAGGGCGGCCGCGACCGTGGTGGCGTCCAGAGGCATATCCGGCGGCAGGAGGGGCTCGCCGTCCGGGCTGGTCTTGCCGCTGACCCTTGGCCGCTGGGCCCGGTTATAGAGCAGGACCTTGGCCTGGGTTTCGATATGGGGCCGCTTCTCCTCCACGAAGAAAATCTCCTCCGCCTTGGCGGTAACGTCGAACAGGCCCACGGGGTCGACAGGGAAGATCAGCCCGAGCTTGTAGACCGCTAGGCCGAGCTTCTGAGCGATGGCGTCGGTCAGCCCCAGTGCGGCGAGCGCGGCAAGCACGTCGGCGTAGGCCTTGCCGGCCGTGGCGATGACGAACCGGGGCGATGCGGCGCCGAAAGCCAGCCGATCGAGCCCGTTCGCCCTCGCGAAGGCTTCGGCGCGCGGCAGCTTGTGGCGGACCAGACGCAGGTCCTGTTCCTGCATCGCGCGCAGTTCGGGCCGCACGTGCACCCCGCCCTGCGGCGCCGCCATCTGCGGGATCACGAACTCCGGCAGCCCGCGAAGGTCGACGACGCCGGTCCCTTCGGCCGTCTCGTTGACCAGCTTCAGCCCGACGACGAGACCGGAGAACCGCGACATGGCGATCGCCGCCAGCCCCATCTCGAGGATCTCGGAGACCGAGCTCGGATAGAGCACCGGAACCCCCCAGGTCGCCAGGGTCAGGTCGCTCTGGTGCGCGGTGGTCGAAGACTTGCCGGTGTGGTCGTCGCCGAACGCCAGGACAAGGCCGCCGGCCGGAGCGACACCCGCCAGATTGGCGTGCTTGATCGCATCGCCGGAACGGTCCACGCCGGGCCCCTTGCCGTACCAGATGCCGAACACCCCATCGACCTTGCGTCCGGGCAGAAAGTCCAATTGCTGGGAACCCGCCAGCGCGGTCATAGCCAGGTCCTCGTTGAGGCCTGGCTGGAAAATAATATTGTCAGCCTTCAAGAGGTCGGCCGCCTTCCACAGCTCCATGTCATAGCCGCCAAGGGGCGAGCCGCGGTAGCCGCTGATCAGGCCCGCGGTGTTCAGGCCGGCGCGTCGGTCGAGGGCCCGCTGCAGCAGCGGAAGCCGGACCAGAGCCTGCCGGCCGCCGATGAGTGCGCGGTCCCCGTCGAGCCGATACTTGTCTTCGAGCGTGACGGCCTGGGTGTCGGACATGCTTGCTAGCTCCTCTCAGCGGCAGGACGCGCCAGCTTGACCGCCGCCGTCCGGCCCGCAGCCGGCAGGAGACCCCGACGACGCGCGCCCTCCCTGTTTGGAGGAAATTTTTTCCAACGATGCAAGTTGTTTAGTTCAACGCGAGACGCGCCAGCGGTGACGTCTGCACAACCACCTGTAAAACCTTCCATTTTGCAGGAGTAGAGACATGCACGCCTGGGAAAGGCGTCCGTGACGCCACGCCAATCCCACCGAGAAGGGCGTGCGCTCAGAGGGGGCAAAACCTTCTCAAGTCGTGATGCTTCCACATTCCACGGAGGAATCAGAAATTTTCTCCGTTTCGCAAAATCCGTTGCCCCGGCAAATAATCTCACCTAGTCCAAAGGGACGCTCCGGCACGCCGCGCGCCGATGCTGCGAACTGAGGATGGCCGAGTGAAGACAACATCGACCTGGTTCCAGCGCATCGTGCTCCCCGGGTTCGCCTTCAAGGCCGTGGTCATCGGCGGCGGCTACGCGACGGGTCGCGAGCTGGCGACCTACTTCCTGCCGAGCGGGCCCTGGGGCGGCCTGTGGGGTATGCTGCTGGCGATGGCCGTCTGGAGCCTGGTCTGCACCGTGACCTTCCTGTTCGCGCTTCAGACCCAGAGCACCGACTACCGGGCCTTCTTCCGCAACCTGCTCGGGCGCGGATGGCCGATCTTCGAGGTGCTCTACTTCCTCGCCATGATCGTGATCCTGGCGGTGTTCGCCGCCGCCGCAGGCGCAATCGGCCAATCCCTGCTCGGGTGGCCGCCACTCGCCGGATCCCTCGTGCTGATGGCCGGAATCGCGCTGGTGGCGACTTGGGGCAACGAGGCCGTCGAGCGGCTCTTCAAGTACGTCACTGTGTTCCTCTACGGGACCTACGCCGTCTTCGTGCTCCTGGCGATGTCCCGGTTCGGCGACCGCATGCTCGGGGCCTTCGCGCTGCATCCACCGACCACGGGTTGGGCCATGGGCGGCCTCACCTATGCGGGCTACAACATCATCGGGGCCGTGGCGATCCTGCCGGTCACCCGGCACATGATCGGGCGGCGCGACGCGATCGCCGCCGGCCTCCTCGCCGGCCCGCTGGCGATGATCCCCGCCATCCTGTTCTTCCTGTGCATGGTCGCCTACTACCCGGAGATCAGCGGCCAGACCCTGCCCTCAGACTTCCTCCTCCAGCGCCTTGACCTTCCGGCCTTCCGCGTCGTGTTCCAGCTGATGATCTTCGCGGCCCTGCTGGAGAGCGGCACCGGCGGGGTGCACGCCATCAACGAGCGTATCGCGCACGCCTACCAGGCTCGGGGCGACCGCACGTTTTCGAAGCTCGCCCGATTGGCGGTCACGCTCGTGGTCCTCACCGGATCCGTGTTCGTCGCTGACCGGTTTGGTCTCGTTGAGCTCATCGCCAGCGGATACACGTGGCTCTCCTACGCCTTCCTGGCCATCTTCGTCTTGCCGCTGCTGACCTACGGGGTCGTGTTGCTGCTCCGCAGGCGCCATGACCCGATCATCGCGCAAACATCGCCAGAGGCCGCCTGACACTCGCCGCAGCGTCCGGAAATGCCCGATACCGGGCCCGTACGTCGACCAGCCCTCGGAGCCCCTAGCGGGCCGACAACCGCCATCTCAAGGAGACACCCCATGACGCCTCCCCACCTCTCCCTCTTCACCGAAGCCGGCGGCCTGGTCTTCCTGTCGGGGCAACTGGCCTTCACGCCCGACGGCACGTTCTCCGACTCCGACATCAGCGGGCAGACCGAGCAGGCGCTCGCGAACGTGGCCTCGGTCCTCAAGCCCCTGGGCCTGACCCTGGCTGACGTCGTCAAGTCGACCGTGTGGCTGACCCAGGCCTCGAACTTCCCCGCGTTCAACGAGACCTACGCCAGGATCTTCGGAGAACACCGGCCGGCGCGGTCCACCGTGATCAGCGGTCTCGCGCTCCCGCAGGCGCTGGTGGAAATCGAAGTGATCGCACGCCGTCCGGCCTGAGTGTAGCGCGACGCAGCCGTCAAGGCCGGCGCTCTGGGGGCCAGCGTCGTCCGCGCATCCAAGTGGTACATTTTCCCATTTGGACACTATATGCTTCCATAGCAATTTCTCTGAAACCCATCGGAGCCGCCGGTTCCAACAGGGACCTGATCAAAGTCGCCCCCGGGACGCCTAGGGCTGGGATGAGTGAATGCCTGAACTTGAGAGCGATATCATCGTCATCGGCGGCGGCATGGCCGGCTCCGCGGTCGCCGCTCACCTCTCGCAGCACGCGAAAGTGCAATTGCTCGAGATGGAAACGCAGCCCGGATATCACTCCACCGGCCGTTCGGCCGCACTGTTCTCCGAAAGCTACGGCAACGAGATCATCCGAGCCCTGACCCGGGCGAGTCGCGGGTTCTTCTTCTCGCCCCCCGAAGGTTTCTGCGAAACCGCCCTGGTCAAGCCGCGGTCGGTGCTGATCATTGCCCAGGAGCACCAGCGCGCCATGCTCGCGCATTTCAAGGCCGGTGCAGAGACCTCCGGTCCGATCGACGAGATCAGCGCCGACCAGGCGGTGGCGCTCTGTCCGATTCTACGCCGCGAACGCGTGGCGTCCGCGCTCATCAGCCGCAGCCCCGCCGACATCGAGGTGCACGAGCTGCAGCAAGGCTATCTGCGGCTCCTCAAGGCCCGGGGCGGACGGATCACCACCGACGCCGAGGTGACCGGCCTGGCGCGCACATCGCAGGGGTGGGAGGTCGAGACGCGCTCGGCGGTCTACCGCGCCCCCCGGGTGGTCAACGCCGCGGGCGCCTGGGCCGGACAGATCGGCGCCCTGGCGGGCGCGCAGGAGATCGGCATAACGCCCTGCCGTCGGACCGCCATGCTGATCGACGCCCCGGCCGGCTACCAAACCCACGACTGGCCGATGCTGCTGGACGTGGAGGAGCAGTTCTACCTGAAGCCCGACGCCGGGCTCCTCCTGCTCTCCCCCGCCGACGAGACGCCGGTCGAGCCGAGCGACGTCCAGCCCGAGGAACTGGACATCGCGATCGCCGTCGATCGCCTCGAGACCGCCACCACACTGCAGGTGCGACACGTGCGCCGCAAATGGGCGGGCCTCCGCTCCTTCGCCCCCGACCGGTCGCCGGTTGTGGGGTACGACACGCTCCAGCCCGGCTTCTTCTGGCTGGCCGCCCTGGGCGGCTATGGCATCCAGACGGCGCCGGCCCTTAGCGCGCTGGCTGCCCGGCTTGTGCTTGACCTCGGACCTGGCGAGGTTCCGGCGCAGTTCGGCATCGAGACCTCAGCGCTCGATCCCACGCGTCTGTCGCCGGGCGTCCTGCGTGCGGCCGCCGCGGCGCGAGGCGAGCTCGGGGGGTGATATCCGCCGTGCGCAGGGACAAGGCGGCGATCTCGCCCCCCACGTCCGCCGACCCAAACGCCCCCTCCCCGCGCCCGGCGGGTGCCGTCACGCCACGGCGGCGCTTCCTCACCCCCCGGCGTACAGCTATCCTGAGGGCCATCGACGGTCGCGCCGAAGGATCGCTCGAACAGGTCGCCGAACATCTGGGAATGAGCATCGGCGTCCTGCGCCGCGAGATGGCCTCCCTCAAAGCCGCGAACTTGGTTCGCGTTGTGACGGTCCTCAACGTCTCCCGGCTCGCCAGGACCTTGGAGTGCGTGACACGGCTGAAGGTGGACTGGAGGGCGGATCAGGCGATAACGGCGATGGAGCGTCGGCTCATCGATCATCCGGATGTGCTGAACGTCGCCCTTGTCGCCGGAGCCTTCGACTATGTCGTGGAATCGCGACACGCCGACAAACATGCCGCAGCGGAGTTCGCCCGCGCCCTAAGGGCCGATCCCGCGGTGACGGGCCTGCACATCGACCATGTGCGGACGAGATTCCGGCGCCTGGGCTAGCATCGCCGGCGGTGAGGAGGATGACGAAGGCCGCCATCCAAGGGCATGAGGCGGCCGTGGGCCGCGGCGATGATCAGGAAGGCCAGGCCCATCACCGCCGCCCCCCGCGCCATCTTGGCGGCCGAGGAAGGTTCCCGGTCCACTTCGCCTGTCGCGTCCGGCAGCGCACGATGGCGCCCCTTGATGCGCGTACGACAGTGCGGCGACCCCATGCACGATCGACTCTTTGGCTCTGGGACCCGCCCCCGGGCCGGCGCGCCGATTGGGCGAATCTTCCACACCATCCGGCAGACCTGGGAGTCGCGGACGATCCGAGACCGATGAAGCCCCAACGCGATGGCGTTGCCGGTCCGACGCCGCGGGTCGCGCCCGACCGTACAAGACGCGGACCGGCGGTGCTCGTACGCCGGCTGCGCAGCTCTGGCCCGTCAGCCCTGATGGCGCACGGGTCGTCTACACCTCGAACCAGGACGACCTGGACCGTGCCCCCTTCTGGACCGTCGCCCTTGACGATCGCCGGGCCACACGGACGTCCGAGGATCGCGGCATCCAGATCTATCCGTCGATTGGGCGGACGGCGGGGCAGGACCCCCTTGACGGCCGGCCTCACGGTCGACCGCGCCGAAGGACCGCGCAGCGCGACGTCGATCCTTTCCGAGGACCGCCTCGGCGCTGGACGGCAAAGTGCGTCCATTCCGTCAGCCTCTACGCGGCGTGACGTCGGGCTAGCGCTTGGCCGCCTGAAGGGCTTCGGCGACGGCTGAGACCGATGTCGAGCCCAAGCCGGCGCGCGATGGCGGCGGCAACCGCCACCGGCCGACCGTGTCAGTCGCTAGACCTCGCGGACGTTCGTGATGACGGACGGGTCAATGACCGAGATTTGCGCGTGTGACCAATCGAAGAGGAAGGACTCCGGAAAGAGGGCGTGCCCCGAGATGAACGCGCCGCGCACCGTTCTTACGGTGCGGCCGCCGTGGCCCAGAACCCTCACGGCCCAATCGATGAACACGCTGTCGCGCTTGTTCAGGATCGGCTGTCGCGTCAGCGGATCGCTCACAGGGTCGGCGGTCGTGTACTGTCGGCCCTCCACCACGACCAGACCCGCCTGGATGACGCTGTCCAGGCCATCGAGACGCTCAAACTCGCGATACAGGCGAAGGAGGGTCCGGTAGTCCCGCAAGTCGAAGAGGTCGAGGCACCCGTCAAGATCGACATCCGCCGCGATCACGGCGGGCTCGGCGCCATCGCTCCTTGACGTCGCCCGGGCCCACACCCGCGCCCGTTGCTCTCCGTCCTGCCAGAAGTAGATGCCGGTTCCGAGCCAGTCGTGATTGTTCTGCCGCGCGCGCAGCGGATCTCCGCCGAGTATGCGGTCAGCGTACTCACGCCGCGTGCCATGATGGCCGACAACTATCTTTGGCAAATGGCTTCCCCCCCGGGCCACACCTAAAGGCGCGACGGGGAGCAAATCAACTCCGGCGAGCAGTTGCTATGGAAGACGCCCTCGGGCGCGCGCCACGAACTCTCCCGCCGCCGGGTTCTCCGCTGCTACGGACTCAAGCAGACTCAGGTGCTGGGCCGGGTCCAAGGCGCGCGCGTAGGCGATCGCCGCCGCATCGGCGGCCTCGAGTTCGTCCTCGTCCATATACTTCAGCCAGGCCGGGTCGTTGGCCGCCTCGCTCCCGAACGGGGCGTACCCGAAGGACTGCCGAGCGATCTCGAGCGCGCCTTGAAAGGCCCGCTGCTTATCCAGATCAACGCATCTCAGGATGTGCTCTTGCAGCGTCCATCCGACGGCCGGCATCGCGGCGCGCTCTTGCCAGGGCCGACGCAACGACTCGGCGCGGTCGGAGTCGGCCACATCAGCGCAGAGCCCCAGGATATCGTAGAGGTGCTGCGACATGACGCGTAGCGGCTCCACGACGCGCTCCGAACTCATGGGGCCAAAGCGGCTGTCAGCGCAGAGGAAGCCGGCGACGATCCGACGGCCCGCAAGGATCGGGGGGATCGGCATGACACAGGTCGTATTGTAATAATCGGGCCAGCTGTCGTTGGTGTTGTGATAGCGGCCGGCGGTTTCATCTCGCATCAGATTATCCGAAGCGAAGTGATCCACTTCGCCGCTGAGGATCTGCTCGAACGCGGTGTTGTCGGTGTAGGGATAGAAGTTCGGCTGCCGGTAGGAATCGCGACGTGCTCTTGCACTGCTGTTTCGAAGGAACGTCCTCACCAGCGCGGTGCCGTCGTCCATCGCCCAAAGCAGCTTTACGGTGACCCCGGCCTCGGCCTGGATCTCAGACGAGATCATGGTGGTGGCCAGGTCGACGACCTGGACCATGTGACCGAATAGGCTCCCAAGCACTTCGTCGCGCTCTGGAGCTCTCGTCAGCGCCTGTCCTTCAATCGTCTCAAGCCGGCTCAGCGCCCGCGAGATCACGCCCGGATTGCTGACCGCCACCCCGTCCTCGACGGCGGCGAGGTCGAACGACCGCAGGAGTTTGACGAAGGACTCCTGCAGGGGCCCGTCAACATGGGCGTGAGGAATGTCGCTGCCGGCCGTCAAGACATGGCTTCCTAAGCGCCCCGTGCGCCATCGATACCTAGAGGAACTACCTGTGGTGTCCGCGAAAGCTCAAATCCACAAAATATTGAATCGACCCCGCAAATTAACAGAGGCGATTCCGCGTGACAACCAAGGGCTAAACCTGACGCGGAAGCCCCCACAAGCCGATGACTTCGTCCACAGCTTATCCACAGGAAGCGCCGTCCGCTCTGCGCTCCGCCGCGCCTCGTGGCCGATGCGAGTCCGGCGCTTCGTCCCATGCATTGCGAACGCCGGCGGCGCACCCGGGCCGCCCTGTCATCACGCGATCGGCGCCCACGTCTAGTGGCGTCTGCCCTACAGTGACTGCGGAAAACCGATGTCCGTCGACGATCGCCCCAACCCTGTTCCTGCCGCACAATATCTGCGGATGTCGACCGAGCACCAGAGGTACTCGCTGGAGTATCAGGCGTCAGCCAACGCAGCCTACGCCGGGCTTCACGGCCTGCAGATCGTCCGAACCTACAGCGATCCGGGGGTCAGCGGACTCGATCTCGCGCACCGCAAGGGCCTGCAGCAGTTGCTCGGCGATGTCCTGGGCGGCGCCGGCTTCTCGGTGCTGCTGGTCTATGACGTCAGCCGCTGGGCCGGTTCCAAGACCCTGATGAAAGCGCGCATTACGAGTTCCTCTGCCGATCCGCGGGCGTGGCGGTGCGATATTGCGCCGAGCCGTTCGAGAACGACGGCAGCCTGTCCTCGGTCCTGTTGAAGAGCCTGAAACGCGCCATGGCCGCGGAGTACAGCCGGGAGCTCTCCGACAAGGTCATCCGCACCAAGCGGGGCCTGGCGCTGCAAGGCTACTGGCCGGGCGGCAATCCTGGCCTGGGGCTTCGCCGGTGCGTCATCCTCGGCGACGGCCGGCTCGGCGCGCCGCTCGCCCCCGGGGAGGCCAACGCCATCAAGGGCAACCGCGTGATCGTGGTTCCAGGTCCCGCCGAAGAGGTCGCTGTCCTGCGCCGTCTCTTCCATCTGTTCGTCACCACCAAGACCACTCCCAACGCCCTGGCGAGGCGGCTAAACGCCGAGGGCGCGAATGCCGGCCTAGATAGGCCCTGGACGCAGGCCCGAGCACGCCGCGCGCTTTCCAACGAGCTCTATATCGGAACGCATATCCTGGGCCGCGCGGAGGTCCGGTTCGGCCGTTCGAAACGCCGCCCCCGCGAGACCTGGCTGCGGGTCCCCGGCATGGCCGAGCCCATCGTGTCGCAACGGGTTTTTCGGGAGGCGCAGCGGCGGACGGTGCACCACCGGCGCTATACCGACGCCGAGATGCTCGACGCCCTGAGGACCATGATGCGCGAGGGCCGTGCAATCAGCCACTACGCGATCCAGCGCGATCCGCGCGCGGCCTCGCCGAGCGTCTACCGAAGCCGGTTCGGCACCCTGGCCGCGATCTACGAACGGATCGGCTACATCCCGACGCCAAAACAGCAGGCCTTGGCCGATCAAATCGCCGCCTGCCGTCCACCAGGCGGCCGCCTGCCGCTGGTCTCGCGTTTGTCGGACGACGAGGTCATCCAACGGCTCTCGGCGCTGCGCGCGCAGGAGGGAGGTCTCTGCCTTGAAATGATCGAGGTCACGCCGGGCCTGCCGCGGGTCCGCAACCTGCTCCGGCGGTTCGGCACCATCGAGCGCGCCTATGCGCTGGCGGGCCACGTGCCGAACCCGGTGCAACGCAAATGCCTCGACCGTCCCCGGCGCCGCGCCGCCGCGATCCGGTCCAGGATCCCGCCCCTGTAGGTTTGTTACGCCTTGACGACGTTCACTGTATGTTATATACAGGACAAATGTCGCATGCCCCCTCAGACCGTCGAAAAAGCACGCTGTCGCTCAAGCTCGGGAGTTGGCTGGAGGCGAATGCGACGGGGTGGGGCATCGTCGCGATCCCCGTCGTCATCCTGCTCCTGCTGGCCGCCGCAAAACTGGGCGTCCTTTAGCGGCCAGCCGGGCGCCGCAGACGTACCCTCGTTTGGGCGAACCGCGCCAAGCGCGGCCCGAATCGCAACTTTCCTGCGGGACCGCCGCAAGAAAACGGCGAAAGCGGCCCCTCCGCGGGCCCAGACGAAACCCTACGTCAACCTGTGCCTTGTCGGTATCCGCCCAACGGTCCTATTCCACGCTGGGTAGTAGGTTCACCGGAACGATTCTTATGGTTGCGAGAGGTCCAGACGAACGCCCGGATCTAGAGGCGCTGGCGCCGCTCGTGCTGAAGGCCCTGCGCCAGCGCCGGCGCGTCAGCCCGCCGGACATGGCGCGCACGCTCGGCCTGTCCCTACGGGCCTACGAGAATTTCGAGAGCGGCAAGGGGCGGCTCAACGTCGATCGCATCCACGCCTTCGCCGATGCCCTTGGGGCCGACCCCTTCGCCATCCTGGCGGCGTTCGAGATCGACTCCCCACGCTTCGCCCTGAACACCGCCCGCAACAAGTTCATGATGATCTTCATGATGGCGCTCGGGGCGTTCGACGCGAAGGCCGAGGAGACCATCGTCCACCTCGACCCCCTCACCTTGATGGACGCCTTCAGCGCCATGTTCGACGACCTGGCGCTCAAGGCCCAGGCGCAGGCGGACCTCATCAACAAGCTCCGTCACGACGACCCGCCGGGCGGCGGATCGGAGCCGCAGGACGAGGCCTAGATCAGGCCGAGGTTCCGCGCCCGCACCACGGCCTGCACCCTGGTGCGGACGTGCAGCTTGCCGTAGGCGATCGCCAGGTAGCTCTCCACGGTGCGCGCCGAGATGCCCATGATGCGGCCGATCTCCCAGGCCGTCTTTCCTTCCTGGACCCAGCTCAAGCACTCGATCTGACGGGCCGTCAGGGTCTCAACAAGGTCTTCAGCCGGCAGCTCGCGCCGGTGCGGGGTTCTGGCGGCGGATGAAGATGGGATCACGGGACCACTCCTCTTGGCGATGTTTAGGCAACACTTCACAGTGTTTTTCTTGAGCGCAGGAATTTGAACTCTGTTCCCGCGAGAACTCGCCCGTCAATCCCGCGATATTTGCTGCGCAGTTTCCGCAATTATTCTGCGGATCGCCCCACGTTTTCGTACCGGAGCGCGATCGCGGCCGCCGGCGCCACAGTATTTGTGCGCTGGCCGGCACAGTAGACCTACGGCTCGCGGCCTGCGCCGGACCCTCGCAAGGTTGCGGCGAGAGGACCCGCCGTGCCGTTTTCAATCCCCGCCATGATCGCGCTCGCCGCCGCCTGCGCCCCTGACGTCGCCCCGCGCACTCTGCTGGCCGTGGCGCAGGTGGAGAGCGGCTTCGATCCGCTGGCGATCGGCCTCGAGGGCGGGGCCCGCGGGCTCCGCCCCGCCGATCTCGAGGCGGCCGTCGGCCAAGCGAGCGCCCTGATCGCGGCCGGCCGCAACATCGATCTCGGCCTGGCGCAGATCAATTCCCGCAATCTCGGCTGGCTGGGCCTGACCCCGCGCACCGCCTTCGATCCCTGCCGCAACCTCGAAGCGGGCGCCCGGGTGCTGAAGGCAGGCTATCGGCGCGCCGCCCCGACGCCTGGGCGGGAGCAGCCGGCGCTGCGCGTGGCGCTGTCCTATTACAACACCGGCCACCCTCAGGGCGGGCTGCGGAACGGCTACGTCGCCAAGGTTTCGGCCGCCGCGGCGCGCCTCGATCTCGCACCCGCCCCCATCGCGCCGCCCGAAACGCCGCCGACCCCGGCCTGGGACGTCTTCGCCCAGGCGCGCGCGGATCGCGCCGCCGTCCTTGTCTTCGCCGCTCACCCCGGAGCCCAGCCGTGACCCGCAGACCGCACCGCCCTCTTCCCCTCGCCCTCCTATTGTTCGCGGCCTTCGCGGCCACGCCCGCGCACGCCGCCGCCGCAGGCGGCGACCTGGGCGGATTCATCCAAAACATCATCGACCTGCTGAACAGCGGGATCGTGCGCGGTCTCGCCGTTCTGGCGGTGATCGTGACGGGCGTCACCTGGATGTTCGGCATCCTGGACCTTCGCCGCGCCGGCACCGTCGTGGTCGGCATCATCGTGATCTTCGGCGCGTCCACGATCGTCGACCTGATCACCGGCGGATCGGGCGGCTAGCTATGGCGACCGCGGCGGAAGCCCTGACCGAAGACACCCTGTTCCTGGCCTGCACGCGCCCGGCGCTGGTCCTCGGCGTGCCGATGGAGGCGATGGGCCTGAACGTCATCGTCTCGGCCATCGCCTTCCTGGCCGCGGGCTCCCTGCTCTACCTGCTGGTCGCTCCGGCGCTGCACCTGGTCTTCCAGGCGGTGTGCAAGGCCGACCCGAACGCCTTCCGGGTCCTGTGGCTCTTCGTGGACACCAAGGGCCGCGCGCGCAACGGCAGGCTCTGGGGCGGCAGCTCCGCCAGCCCTCTGCCGTTGCGCCGACCGTCGCCGGGAGCCTGGTCCCGTGGCTAGCGATCGGCCGGCGACCGCCGGCGCCCTCGCCCGCGAACTGGATCCAGCCCGGGTCCTGCCCTATGCGCGCCACGTCAACGACCGCGTCGTCGCGCTCGACAGCGGCGCCCTGATGATGGCCTTCCGCCTGGACGGAGCGAGTTTCGAGACCGCCGACATCCGCGACCTGAACGACCGGCACGCCAAGCTCAACAGTGCGTGGCGCAACCTCGCCTCGGATCGCCTCGCCGTCTGGCACCATCTCGTGCGGCGCGAAGTCCACGACTGTCCTACCGGCGACTTCCGATCCGCCTTCGGCGAGGACCTCGACCGGCGTTATCGTGCGCGGCTCCGGCAACAGCGTCTGTTCGTCAACGAGCTCTTCGTCACCCTGGTCCTTCACCCGGGTCGCGAACCCGCCGAACGCACCCAGGCCTGGGTCGGACGGCTGCTGCACGCCTCCAACGTCCATCTCGAGGAGGACGACGCCGTCCGACGGCTTGAGGACGCCGGCCGCGATCTCGCGCAGCACCTGGCCCGCTACGCCGCGCGCCCGCTCGCGCTCTACGACCATGACGGCGTCGTCTTCTCCGAGCCGCTGGAGATGCTGCGCCTGGTGCTGACCGGCCGGCCGGCGCGCGCGCCGCTGGTCCGCGGCCACCTGGGCGGCGCGCTCTACACCGCACGGATCATCTTCGGCCGGGAGGCGCTTGAGATCCGCGACGCCGCGGACGCGCGCTTTGCCGGCATGTTCGGGATCAAGGAATACCCCGCCGCCACCCGCCCCGGGCTCTGGGACGCGCTGCTCTCGGCGCCGTTCCCGTTCGTGGCCGCGCAGTCGTTCAGCTTCCTCTCCAAGACCGCCGCGCGCACGGTCGTGTCCCGCAAGCAGAACCAGTTGGTCTCCGCGCGCGACCGCGCCGCCTCGCAGGTCGACGGGCTCGACGTGGCGCTGGACGACCTGATGTCGAACCGCTTCGTGATGGGCGAACACCAGGCCTCGGTGCTGGTCTACGGCGAGACGCCCCGCGCGCTGGCCGACCACATGTCCCGTGCCCGGGCGACGCTGGCGGACTCCGGCCTCGTCGTCGCGCGCGAGGACCTCGGCCTGGAAGCCGCGTTCTGGGCGCAGTTCCCGGGCAATTTCAGTCTTCGCCTGCGGCCGGCGGCGATCACCAGCCGCAACTTCGCCGCGCTGGCGCCCTTCCATACTCATCCGTCGGGACGGCCCGACGGCAATCACTGGGGCGGGGCCGTCGCCCTCCTCAGAACCTCCGCGGGCTCGCCCTACTACTTCAGCTTCCACGTGGGCGATCTCGGCCACACCTTCATCTGCGGGCCCTCGGGCTCGGGTAAGACGGTGGTGCAGAACTTCATGCTGGCCGCACTCGAGCGGTTCGGCGCGCAGCAGGTGTTCCTGGATAAGGACCGCGGCGCCGAGATCTTCGTGCGCGCGTCGGGCGGGACCTACCTGACCCTCAAGCCCGGAGAACCGACCGGTTTCGCCCCCTTCAAGGCGCTCGCCGACAGCCCCGCCAACCGCGCCTTCCTGGGCGCCCTGGTGCGTCAACTGGCCGGCGCCGCGGACCGGCCGCTGAGCGTGGTGGAGTCGGCCGCCATCGACGCTGCGGTCGCGGCGCTCGCGCCCCTGCCGCCCGCCCAGCGCTCGCTCTCGGCGCTGCGCACCCTGCTCGGCCAGCGTGACGCCGGGGGCCTCGGCGCGCGGCTCGAGCGCTGGCGGCGCGGCGGGGCGCTGGGCTGGGCGCTCGACAACGACGCCGACGCCCTCGACCTGGCGCCGCGGTTCGTCGGCTTCGACATGACCCATGTGCTCGACGCCCCCGAGGTGCGCACCCCGCTGATGATGTACCTCTTCCACCGGCTGCAGGGCCTGGTCGACGGGCGTCGCCTCGTCATCGACATCGACGAGTTCTGGAAGGCCTTAGGCGACGAGGCCTTCCGCGGCCTCGCCGAGGACGGCCTGAAGACCTACCGCAAGCAGAACGCCCTCCTGCTGCTGGGGACCCAGTCGCCGGCCGACGTTCTGCGCTCGCCGATCGCCCACACGATCGTCGAGCAGTGCGCCACCAAGATCTTCCTGCCCAACCCGCACGCCGCGGAACGCGACTACGTTGACGGCTTCGGCCTCACCCAGCGCGAGTTCGCGCTGGTCCGCGAAGAGCTCGACCCCAGCCAGCATCGCTTCCTGATCAAGCAGGGCCTGAATTCGGTGGTCGCCGAACTGGACCTCAGCGGCCTCGACGATGCGCTCGCCGTGCTGTCCGGCCGCAGCGAGACCGTTGCGCTGCTGGACCGCCTGCGCGCGCTGCACGGCGACGACCCGGCCGACTGGCTCCCCGTCTTTCACCGCGCGCGGAAACACCTGCCATGAAGACACGCTTCCTTGCCCTCCTGGCCGCCGGCCTCGCCCTCGCCGCCTCGCCCGCCGCGGCCCAGCTCGTGGTCCACGACCCGACCAGCTACGCGAGCCTGATCCGCCAGGCGCAGACCGCGCTCGACCAGCTGAACGAGCTGAAGGCCCAGATTGGGCAAGCCCAACGCCTCTACGACGGCTTCAACACCGCCTCCGGCGTCAACGGCCTGGCCTCCGTCCTCGCCACCCCGCAGCTGCGCGCCTTCGTGCCGCAGATCGACAGCTATATCGCGGCCGCGCACGGGGACCTCGCCGCCCTGGGCGAGATCGGCCGCGCCGCCGCGACGCTGCGTGAGGCGCAACGCCTATTCACCGCCGCCCCAAACGACCTCCGCGGCCAAGACCTGGAGCGCATGGGCGACCGGGCGGCCCGCGACGCCGCCCTCGGCCAATCCGCGGCCCAAATTGGGTCTCAACGGCTCGCCGGCCTGCAGCAGCTCACCGCCGCGCTCGACACCGCGCCCAACGCCCGCGCCGTCATGGACCTGCAGGCCCGCTTGGCGGCCGAACAGGCGATGACCGCCAACGACCAGATGCGACTGCAGGGCCTGGCCATGGCCCAGGACGCCGAAACCCGCCTGCAGGCGCAGCGTGATCGGGAGCGGGCCGAAGCAGAGGCCGATGCGCGACTCGCACTCTTCCGGCGAGCCTTCCCATGAGAGCTG